>JBBQGF010000008.1:0-35110 GCA_038322745.1 Minisyncoccia bacterium
CAAGAAAATGAGTACTGGATAAATAGTGCTTGGATTAAAGTAGATTAATAACTAAATTTTTTAACTCGCGACGAAGAAAATTCGTTCGTGAGTTTTCTTTTTATTCAATTAAGACTATATACAATAAACCCTTATTTTTAAGCCATCTCCCACCGTTTTATAAACTCCAATAAGGGTATAAATTGATTTGTTAGATTTTGCCTCTTGTCCACATCCAAAGAAAAAATACCCTAAATGGGTATTTTTTCTTTGGGCTATATCAGAGATGGCGGGAATCGAAAGACGGAGGCTGGCGAGCCGAGTCGGGGTCGCGAGATTTTTCAGCAGAAAAATACTTGTGACCGAAAGCGGTAATCCGCGGTTCCCGTGTCCACACACACTGCGTGCGGGAATTGAAAGATTGGTTCTGTTTTGCTTTGTTTTAATAAACAAAACAAAAACACCAATCACGCGCCGTTGGCGAGATTACCCCGCCATCGCTTACGTGCGGGCGATTCACCAGAATCGAACCGTTGAGGAAATCAAAACCCCAATCATTTTTTAGTACTAACCAAAACAATTAGGTGTACTGAACCTTGATTTACCAAAATCGCCTGCTGGATTAAGGTTCAGTAAGCGTACTCGTGGTTCCTCCCTCTCCACATCTATTGACTTTTATAATAAAATATGCTATTATATAAATGATAGTTCTTTGATATTTTATTGGATTTTCTTTGTTTCCCTATTAGAGTAATAAAGATAATCCAATAAATACAAATCTCAAAAAACCTAAACTAATGAAAAAAAAATTCTTCTTTGCTGTTTTATTAATTTCAGTAATAACAACTAACGCTCAAATAAAATTGTCAGATATTACAATTTCATCTGGCAAAACTGCAACATCGTCAGGATTAGATACTCGAGCAACATTCACAAATGGGAAAAGTCTAATATTTTATATTCAGGCAAATAGTGACCGGTCATATATTCAGATAGGTAAAAGATTTGGAAATTTTCAACTGTCAGAGAGTATTGGAATATATAAAAACGTTCCTTGGACAGGACCAATGATTATTTATCAGAAATCTTTTTTCGATGCAATGATTTGGAGTGGAATTTCATTTGCTAATGATAAAAAAATGTCGCAACCAGATTTTAAACCCCAGTTTTTTATGAACTATGATGCTGTAGGATTTACATTCTTTAAAACAAATCGAATTGGAGGAGCGATTATGTTTTTCCAGGATCAAAAATTAAATTGGTTTATTTCATACAAGAAAATTATCAATCTTGGTGAAAAATCAAAACTTTTTGGAGAAATAACTTACAATCATACATTAGACATTCCGATGTTTGTTATAGGTTATAGTCTCAAATTTAACTAAACTCGTTTATGAAGAAAACTCATAAACGAGTTTTCTTTTTATATATTATTTATTTTATTTCCTCCTTTTACTATTTAAAACAATATTTCTTATTATATCTATCAGTTCTGGAGAGTAGTGCTCTGCTATCATATTTCCTACTTTAAATTGTCTAAACCAATCTGGATGTTCATCTCTGTATGGCAAAACGAGTGCCTTAATTTTCACAGTATCTCTCCCTAATTCTTTAGCTAAAGTATATGAATTTACCCATCCTTCTTCGGGAGGTTGAATTGTTTTCATTTCTTTGAAATGTTTAAGTATTATTTCTACAAGCTCTGGTGAATAATGCTCAGCTATTTTAGGTGTTTTAAAATATTTAAACCATTTATGATTGGATTCTTTAAATTTCTTTGCGAAATTTTTAACTGCTCCATAATCTATATTATTACTTGAAGAAATTTTTGATGTTGTTTCCCAACCTTTTGGAGCTTCTAATATTTCGGATTGAATTTTAAAATTATCTTTTATTATATCAACGAGTTCGGGTGAATAATGTTCAGAAATTTTTGGTCCTGATTGATATTGATTAAACCAATCAGGGTGTTCATCTCTAAATTTTTCAACAAAGTTCCTAATTGTAACATCAGATACACGAAAAACATCACGGAGAGTACTAGCATTAAACCAACCTTCTGGTGTTTTTATTTTTAATTTCTCTTTCTTTATTATATCAACCATTTCAGGTGATAAATGTTCTAAAATTAATCCTTGTTTTGTTTTATATTCTTTAAACCACTCTGGATATTTCTCTCTATATTCTTTAGTAAATTTTTCCATAGAACTATAACCACTACCCACAATGAGACCTAGTGCTCGAGAAGTACTCCATCCATCTGGAGCAGGCAGAGTTTCATTAAATAAATTATCCTTTACTTCATTAATAAAATTAAGATCATAATATTCTGTTATCTGACTACCACTTTTACAAATTTTAAAACAATCAGGGTCTTCAACTTTATATTTTTCAATAAAATTCTTTAATGTAAAATAATTTAAATTAAATTTTTTGCATATTTGATGTGCATTCATCCATCCAGGAGGAACTTCTTGAAATGAATTTATCTTTTCAATAATTTTATTAATACATTCAGGTGAACAGTACTCAGTCATAACATTATTATTACCTTTATATAATTTAATATAAGAAGGGTTAATCTCCATATAATCTTTGACTAAATCTCTAACTTGATGATATGAGTAATTATATTTTTTAGTTATATCACTTGCTGTTAACCAGTCAGAGGGAGCTTCTTGATTACTGCTATCTCTAAATTCTAAATTACTCTTAGTAATTTCCATTATTTTTTGTGCATCAACTACTACCTTTAATCCTTCTATATTAAAATTATCAAAATTAATTTGCTGTGTTGGTTTTTGTTTTGAATTTTCTTTTGGTTCTAAATCTGAATCTGTTTCTGAGTTTGATATATCCCAAACTCTATCTGAACCTAAAATTTCAGAATATAATACTTGTGGTTTTATTGAGTTCTGGTCTATAAAATCAACAACATAACTCCATTTACCATCATCATTTTTATCTAATCTACCAGAACGAGCTCTCTGTTCAGCATCCACAAGTGACAGTGTTGGGTGTAAATTAAAAGTAACACTACAGCTTGGTTCATTGAAACCCTCCAATAGAACTCTTGCATTAGTTAGTACTTTTATTACTCCTTCTTTATAATCTTTTAATATTTTTTCTCTTTCTTTTTTTGGAGTATTTCCTGTGATACAAGCAGCATTAATTCCTTTTTCATTAAAAAGTTTAGTTACATCTTGTGCATGATTTACTCCAGTACAATTACAAAATACTTTAAGATGACTGAATTTATTTTTATATAAATCTAAGGCAGCTAAATTACGGCCACTTACATTAATAACTTTTTCTAATTGTTCTTGATTAAATTGACCATGTGTAATATCAACATTAGATAAGTCTATATTTGTATATGCATGGATAGTTTGAGTTTGACAAATAAGGCCTTCTCTAATCCCTTCAGCAACATCCATTCGGAATATTTCTTCTAAATTATTAGATAATTTTTTATAATTAGAAAACTCAGGAGTTGCTGTAAAATATAATTTTATGTTATTTATACTATCAAATTTATCTATTGTTTGAGTTCTTTCCGAACCAAGTGACCTATGAGCTTCATCTAGTATAACTACAGGGTAATCCTCTGGTTTTATAATCCCATCTCTAACAGCATTAACCAAAGAATGATATGTGATATGTGTTACTTTTTTACTTAAATCTTTTTCTTGTCCATAATATTTACCAAATTCAGATTCTGTAAATTCTTCAGTTTCTTCTGCGTTTTGACCTAGAATAACAGTAGAGGGAGAAACTACAAGAGTCTTCATGTCTAATGCTTCTGCGATTTTTAGAAATAATATTGTTTTACCAGTTCCTGTAGGAAGTTTCACATAACCATTTCTTTTTCCTTGTTCCAAGAAATTACGAATCTCTTTATATACTATATATTGTTTTTCTCGGAGAAGTGGATTTTCTTTTGATTCATGTTCTTTTATATATGTATCTAAATTATTTAATCCTAATACCCATTCCTTTGCATGTTTTATATCTTCAGTATCAACATTACCCTGATGTATAGAGCGAAGTGATGTCACATATGCATCATAACGAGTTTTATATTCTTCTTTAATATTTGATATATCTAATACATTTTCAACTGACATATCTGGTGGATACATATTTTCTCCTAATACATTTTCAGCCAAAATTGCTTGTTCTTTTAATTGTTCTTCTGATTTTGGTTTAAAAAATTGTTCAAATTTCATATACATTATTATATCAGTTATTCATTGGCTTACAATAAATAAATTTTATATTTGACTTCGTACGAACGTACGAATATAATATATTAGTGGAATCAAAAAAACAAAAAATAAGAGAATTTTATAAAACACACAAACGTCTTCCCTCTTATAGTGAGATGCAGAAACTACTCGGCTATGCTAGTAAAGGTGGAGTTATGTATTTTGTAAATCAACTTGATGAAGAACGCTTTATAATTCGTGATGGAGGGAAGATAGTTCGCGGTTCAAAGTTTTATGATTTGCGAGTTTTGGGAATAATAGAAGCAGGATTCCCTACTATGGCAGAAGAAGATTCTTCAAATACAATCTCCCTCGATGAATTACTTATCGATAACAAAAGTGCTACTTATATGCTCTCTGTCAAAGGTGATTCAATGCGTGATGCTGGGATTCTAAATGGTGATATGGTTTTAATAGATAGAACTCAAACTGCTAAAATAGGAAAAATAGTTGTAGCAGAAATTGATGGAGAATATACTTTAAAATATTTAAGAAAAGATGGTGCAAAGTTTTTCCTCGAACCTGCAAATAAAGATTTCAAACCTATTTATCCAAAAGAAGAACTTCGTATTCAAGGAGTAGTTACTGCTGTAATCAGAAAATACTAAAATGAAACTTCTCTCTATTCATTCATATCCGAAAGCCATAATGCATATGGATGCTGATTCTTTTTTTGCATCTGTTGAATCAGCCAAAAATCCAAATCTGCGTGGTAAACCAGTAGTTACAGGGCATGAGCGTGGTATTGCTACTTCTATGTCTAAAGAAGCTAAAATACTTGGAATAACTCGAGGTATGCCAGTATTCCAGATTAAAAAACAATTTCCTACTGCAATAATAGTATCATCGGATTATGAAGCGTATGCTATGTATTCAAAAAGAATGTTTCAAATTGTTAGGAGATATACTGATGCAGTTGAAGAATACAGTATTGATGAATGTTTTGCTGACCTAACAGGATATAGAAGAATAAATAATATGACTTATGAAGAAATCCTCATAAAAATTCAAAATGAAATAGAAAAAGAATTAAATATTTCAGTTTCTCTCGGATGTGCTCCAACAAAAGTTCTCGCGAAGATTGGTTCCAAATGGGGCAAACCACATGGAGTGACAATGATACCCGGCAAGCTCACACATGAATATCTATCAAAAGTTCCAATAGAAAACATCTGGGGAATAGGACCTAGTGCAACATCACTTCTTTTATCAAAAGGAATAAAGACAGCTTATGATTTTGCAATAATAGAAGAACAAAAATTAAATTATTTTGCTCATGCACCTCTTGTAGCAATTTGGAATGAATTAAATTGTAGGCAAGTCTATTTAATTAATTCTTCACAAGAATTTGATTTACCTAAATCTATTTCTAGAACTTTAAGTTTTATAAACAAAACAGATAAAGCTGAAATTTTTGCAGAGCTTACTCGTAATGTAGAGAATGTTTGTATTAGTGCTAGACGAGATAAACTAGCCCCAAAACAGATTACTTGGTTTATTAAAACTAGTGAATTTCAATTTCAAAGTTACGATATTAAACTGGAAAGACCCACAAATATCCCGACTATTATTCTCGACATAATATGGGAAAAATTTAAAAATATAGATATATTTAATAAAAAATATAGGGCAACAGGAGTAACATTTCATAATTTAGTAAGTGAAGACTGTATTCAAAATGACCTTTTTGGTTCATATAATAGTGCAAAAGACAAAGAAGAAATATTTAAAATAGTTGATTCTCTTGGTGAAAAATATGGCAGACATGTAGTAATGCTTGCTTCTGGTATAACTGCTCATATAGATGATAAAATTATTCATCAAGATGGTCATATACAAACAATATTTTATAATAAATTAAAAAAGACAGGCAAAGAATTATCTATTCCCTATTTAGGAGAAACTGTATAATATACCTCTATAAAATTAGAAATTTCTTAAATAATTAAAAGTTTCTTATTATATACAATACCCTCTCGTATATTTTCCACTTTCAATGAAAATTGCTATAATTATTTATATGCAAATAAAACAAAGAATAAATGTTTCCGGATATAGAGGTATTTGGGGTGACACACTTTCAAAAGAAGTTGTTATATTATATACTCGCGCCTTCGTTTCTTTTTTAAAAGAAAAAAATCCAAATCCTAAAATATTAATAGGTAGAGATGGACGTGAATCAGGACCAGAGATAAAAGAAATTATTTTAAATGAATTAAAAAATCTTGGAATAGAAGGAGTAGATGGTGATATACTCCCTACTCCTACTGTTCTTTTCTCTATACGTAAACATGGATATGCTGGTGGAATTATAATTACAGCATCTCATAATCCTATTGAATATAATGGCTTGAAATTTATAAATGATAAAGCACTTTTTACAATTTCCGAAGAAGTAGATACTATAAATAAATATTTCGAAATAGAAATGGGAAAATATGAAAATGAAGAAAAATCTCAATTTATTAATTTCAAACCAAGTAATGAAGCTATTCCAAACTTTCCAAAAGAACATGCAGATAAAATACTTGAAAATATAAATGTAGAAGCTATAAAAGCAAAAAAGTTTAAAGTTGTGGCTGATATGATAAATGCTTCTGCTTGTGTAATGGATAAATATCTTTTTGAACAACTTGGAGTTGAGCTCATTCCAATAAACAATATTCCAAATGGTAAATTTGGACATAGACCAGAACCTCTTCGTGAAAATTTATTAGAAACCGAAAAAATTGCAAAAGAAAATAATGTAAATGTTGGATTTGTTCATGACCCTGATGCAGATAGACTTGTTGTTATAAATGAACATGGTGAAGTTATTTCTGAAGAATTTTCAATAGCTCTTGCCATTGAAAATGTTTTATCAAAAAACCCGGGGAAACCTATAGTCCTTAACTTATCTACATCACAAAGAGGTGCAGACATAGCAAAAAAATATGGAAGTGCATGTTATAGAACTAAAATAGGAGAAGGATTCGTAGTTGAAGGAATGTTAAAACATAATGCTATTATTGGAGGTGAAGGTAATGGAGGTATTATATATCCTACTATAAATACAGTACGAGATAGTTTTACAGGAATTGCTCTTATACTTGAACTTATGGCAGAAAGAAATAAAACTATTAGTGAACTAGTAAGTGATGTCCCACAATACTTTATAAAAAAAGATAAATGGAGTATAACCGGATTAAATCTATTAGAAATATATATTAAATTAAAATCAATTTTCAGTAATGCTAAATATGATGAACAAGATGGAATACGCTTTGATTTTGAAGATGAATCTTGGATACATTTACGTCCCTCAAATACAGAACCAATAATCAGACTTTTTGGAGAAGCTAAAACACAAGAAAAAATAGACCAACTTTTTGAAGAAGCTAAAAAAGTAATAGCTTAAACAAAATATAAAAAATAACACTTTTCCATAGATATAGAAAAGTGTTATTTTTTATATTGAATTCTTAATCATTAGTGTAATTTCCGATTTTAGTTCTTTTTATATTTAAAGCTAATGAAGATATTCCGAGTTTTTTCCCTAACTCATCAGCAATACCCCTGACATAGACGCCACTACCACAAGAAATTCTTAATTTTATAATTTGATATTTTTCTTCCTTCTTATCATTTAATTCATTTTCCCAGATTGATAATATTTCTTCTTGTCTGAAATCTCCTTTCACTTTAGATATATTATCTTTTATTTTAAAAAGTAATTTGTCACCTAAAATAAAAGTACTATTTATAATATTTATATTTTCTACATAAACATCGTGACTTGGAATTTCTATCTCATTTAGTTTACCTTCACGTGCCCATACAAAAAGTGGTTTACCATTCACAGTTCTTGAAGAATAAGCAGGATATGATTGTTTTATTCGTCCGACAAACTGTGTAAGGGTTTTTTCAATCATAAAAGAATTTTCTGATTTTTTATATTCTGGTGAACTAATTTGAAAATCTGAAAAATCAAACAATTCTTTGAGGCTTTTTTTCTGAGATGAATGCAGCTCAAATGCTTCTGTTGATGAAGTGATATCTTGCAAAACTTTTCCCAACACATCATAAGTATCTGTTGCAAAGCCAAAAAGTATCTCTACTTCATATTCTTTAGAAAGAGCAAGATATTCATCTTTTTTATGACATTCATCTCCAACCAAAATAAGTAATATACCTTCTGCAAGTGGGTCGAGCCTTCCTGCATAGGTCATAGGTAAAAATCTTAGATTTGGATTATCATTCTTTAGGGTATTTATGCATTCTAAGGGTGTTTCTCCACACTTTTTATATACTTGTATAACTTTATCAGACATATTGCCATAGTAGCATAGATATGCTAGTATTGTGCTTAGGTAGGTAATCTATTTATTTCTATCGGACATAAAATTGAGAGAAAGAATAAACAATCAAATAAGAGCAAATGAAGTTCGTGTAATCTCAAACGAAGGGGTTAACCTTGGTGTTTTGAGCTTTAAAGATGCTTTTGCTTTAGCAAATAAAGAAGGTCTTGATTTGATTGAAATTTCTCCTAATACTAATCCTCCAATAGTAAAAATCGCAGATTACGGGAAGTACAAATACGAACAAAATAAGAAGCTCAAAAAAGCTAAAGCAGGTGCCAAAATCACTGAAACCAAATCTGTCCAAATAAAAATAGGTACAGGAGACAATGATTTAGCCCTTAAAGCTCGAAAAGCTTCAGAATGGCTAAAAGAAGGACACCGTATCAAAGTGGAATTATTCCTCTCAGGACGATCCAAGTTTATGCCAGAAGCTTTCCTAAAAGAGAGACTTAATCGTGTACTTCACCTTATAACCGAGAATTATAAAGTAGCAGAGGATTATAGAAAAGGTCCCAAAGGTCCAACAATTACTATAGAAAAAGAAAAATAATTTATGAGTATAAAAACAAACAAGTCATTAACAAAACGTTTAAAAATAACAAAAAATGGCAAAATCCTATCTCGTGCTCCTGGATTTAATCATTTTAATGCTAAACAATCTCGTACCAAGCAATTAGCTGGCCGCAAGATGAACGTTCAGTCACTTTCAAACAAGATTATAAGAACATATTTACCAAATGCGTAAATAATTATAGATTAATAATTCAAATATATGACAAGAGTTAAAAGAGGAGTAATAAAAAATAAACATAGAAAGAATATACTTGCCCAAACAAAAGGTTTTCGTTTTGGACGTAGTACAAAGAAATCTCAAGCAAAAGAAGCTTTGAAACATGCAGGAACTTATTCTTTTGCACACCGTAAAGATAAGAAAGCTGATGCAAGAAGTCTATGGACAACTCGTATTAATGCTGCTATCCGACCTTTTGAATTATCATACAGTAAATTTATTAATGGTCTAAAAAAGAAAAATATTGGAATTGACCGTAAAATTCTATCAGACCTTGCTCAAAATAATCCAGAAACATTCGCAAGAATCGTAAAAAGTATTTAAATAAAACAAAATAAATGAGCCATATGCTTCGCATATGGCTCATTTATTTTTTACGATTATATAAAGTAAAGAAAAAATTAAATATCTAACAATCAAGTGTTATCTGTTCCCCATTTGAAGGAGTATACGTATTTACATTTAGATTGTCTCTTATTTTTTGAGCTAAGAACATTGAAGCTTTTGGTTCACCCATAAGAAGAAATACTTTCTTGACTGTCTTCGCAGTGCTTTCTACAAATTCTACTAAATGATCTGAGTCTTTGTGTCCAGAATATCCGCTAATAACTTCAATACGAGCTTTTACATGTACATCTTGTCCCATTATATGAATCTTTTTTACTCCACTTTCAATATATCTTCCAAGTGTTCCAACTGCTTGGTACCCTATCAATAAAAGTGTATTATTTTCATGTGGTAAATAATTAATTTCATGATGAAGAATTCTGCCACCATTACTCATACCGCTTCCTGCCATTATAATCTTTGGTTCTGGAGAATATAGTATAGCTTTTGAATCTTCTGTTTCCATTGTCATTTTTAGACCTATAAAATCAAAAACATCATCTCCTCCTTTTATTATTTTAAGTGCTACGGGATTAAAATATTTCTCATATCTTTTATAAACAGCAGTCAATTTGATAGCAAGTGGTGAATCAAGAAAGATAGGCATACGTGGAATAAGTTTATTTTCAATCAAGTTATCTATTTCATAAAGTAATTCCTGAGTACGTTCAAGAGAGAATACTGGAATCATAAGAGTCCCTTTTCTATTATAATTTTCATTTATAATTTCTTCTAGCCTTTTCTTCCTCAAATCACGATGTTCATGATTTCTATCTCCATAAACTGATTCCATAAATAAATAATCAACATCTTTTATTTCTTCTGTATTACGAAGGAGTGGTGAAGGAGAGTTACCAAGATCCCCAGTAAAAATAATCTTTTTATTATTATAAATAATTTCCAACATTCCACTACCTAAGATATGTCCTGCATCTTTATATGAGAATTGAAAACCATGATCAACATTTAATTTTTGACCATATTCTAGGGTTTCCCATAGACTAAAAGCTTTTTTTATATTTTCAGTCGTATAAATTTCAGCTAGTCCATGTTCTTCATCACGAGATAAAAGATGTGCTGTGTCAGCAAGCATTAATTCTGTAATTTCTTTTGTAGGATAAGTTGATATTATTCTGCCATTAAAACCTTCAGAAATAAGCTTTGGAATACGCCCTATGTGGTCTATATGCCCATGAGTAATAAAAAGAATATCTATAGTTGATGCGTCATAAGTAAATTTCTCCCAATTTGTATCATCTGCGACTTTTTCTCCTTGAATAAGACCACAATCTACTAAAAACTTTTTACCATTACCTTCTATTAAAAAGTTGGCACCTGTAACAGTACCAGCACCAGAACAAAATGTAACTTTAAGTTGTGTATCGTTTACCATTTTTTTATTATACATTAAATAATGAATAAATAAAAACAAAAAAATCCTTCAACATAATGTGAAGAATTTCTTATTAGGACTATCCGAAGAATATTACCATAGCATAACGCTACGTGGGACAATGAATGAAGCAGATTTGTTAACGTAATAGTATACAGCACTGTATCAAAACTATATATCCCCTAAAAATTTGTTCTAGGTAATACAAATCAAATAACCCTATCTAAACTATACTCGGCTAATGAGTTGAAAGCAAGTAATTTTATAATAAAGCACACTTTTGACAGTGTTTCAAAGTTGATTTTTAATTAAATTTCAAAATTTTTCAAATTTTCTAAAATTAAATATATAGAATCATCATTTATGTCATCTGGTTTTATAATTGAGTGTGAAAAAATTTGATTTTCAATTTCCCAAATATTTTCTTTGAAAAAATTATGCTCTTTATCTGGAAATGCATGTTTATGGTGTTCGTATCTTTTCTTTGCTTCAGACATTCTTTCCCCTAAAGATACAACTCCATACGGAGTCACTCTTCCATCAGTATAAATACAAATCTTTCTATTAAAATCGTCACTTAATTTAATATCCTCAATGGATTTAGACCTTATAGATGCTAATAATTCTATCACCTTTTCATCTATACCTAATTCCTTTGCAATTTGATATGTTGCGACATGTTCATCTTCTCCATATTTACTTATATAATCATATTGAACCTTTTGCCAATATTCTAATCCTTCTGGATTACTAAATTCAGGGAAATAATCAAGCTTGAATTTAATAATATTACCCATATCATGAATGAGACAAGCTAAAACAATAATATCTTTCTCAACACTAATATTTAATGAGTCACAGATAGCTATTGCGACAGATGCTGTTCGTATTTGATGCAAAGCTAAATTCGGCATTATTTTATATTTTTTATAAATGTCTATAATTTTCATAATTGATTTAATCTGACAATATATCTTTTTACATAACTTAATATAAATCCCCCTATAGGGGGATTTATATTAATGAGCTAAATATTATTTTTTATGTTCTGCATAAATAAAATCTGTATCGATTTTTTTATATTTAAATATTTCATTTGGCTCAAAAAAACGTGATATTTCTATTTTACCATTTACAACAGAATCTGAGGTGTGAACAATATTTGATTGAGTAGATAAAGAAAAATCTCCACGAATAGTTCCTGCTGTTGCTTCCCACGCTTTTGTTGGTCCAACTAATAAACGAAGAGCTGATACAGCATTGATACCTTCTACTGCCATTATAATAACTGGACAAGCTTTCATAAAATCGCGAATTCCAGGGAAAAACGGTTTGTCTTTAATATGAGCATAATGCTCTTCTATAAGAGTGTCGCTAATACTAATCATTTTCATTCCAATAATTTTAAGACCTTTTCTTTCAATACGTCCTACAATCTCACCTATTAAGTTTCGTTGTACTGCGTCTGGCTTAATTATAACTAAAGATATTTCTTGTAGAGAATCCATTTTTTTAAATTATGATTATTAATTAATAATCATATACTACCAAAAATATTTATATAAAACAAATATTCATTTGTAGATAAATATTTAATAGCCAGATTTCCAATGAAGAAAATCTGGCTATTATTTAGACTTTTAACTTATGACCACATACACAAATGAACTCTGTGTGGTTTGGAAAATGACCAGTACAATAATAAACGTGTGAACAATTACTCTGTTTTTTAAGAATTTCTTCTTCTACGCTTTTTTTCTTTCGATAGAAAGCTTTCAAATTTGAAGTTAAAGTTTTAATTTTTTTCTTCAAAAGAAGAACTTTTTCCTCAGAATAAATAGTTTTGAGTTTTTTAGTTAACTTAATTATTTTCGGGTCAATTCCTGGGAATGGAAACATTGTAGGGTCATCCCTATAGATAACATTTTTCATAATATAAGGTTTTAATTTAATATGAATATACCACCTCTACGTCAATATGTCCATAATAAAAATCACCTTAAAATTTTAAGGTGATTTTTATTATCGAATTATTTTCTGTATTTTTCCATTATTTCATCCTCTATTTCTTCACGGGGACGGCCATATTTTAGATATGATAATTCTTTTATTTTCTCTACAATCTCCTTATTTCCATTTTCGGTTAAACTCCAATGGGATTCCATATTAAAAGGTTTAACCGGTTGACCATTTACAAGCATTTTCATATAAGAATTGAAATTATCGAGTTTGATAATATCAGATGAAGTAAATATTGGCTTAAAATTTTGTTCAACTACATCTGCATCTTCTGGACTAATACGATAAATCGCCATAGAACCAACGTTACCAAAAACAGCATCTTTTATTTTATCTTCTAATTGAGAAATATATTGATGGGCAACTGTTAGAGATAAACGATATTTTCGGGCTTCAGATAGGATTGAAGCAATTGAATCTGTTGTGACGTTTTGGAATTCATCTATATATAAATAAAAATCTTCCATCTTTTTTCCATACATATCTACTCGAGAAAGTGCGGCCATCTGGATTTTACCAACAAGAAGAAGACCAATAAGATTTGCATTTATATCTCCAAGTCTTCCTTTTGAAAGATTAACTAGGAGAATCTTTTTATTATCCATAATTTCACGGAAATTAAATGCGGATTTTTCTTGAAGAACTACAGGACGCATTATGTCGTTTGAAATAAAATTATCAAATTTAGATGTAATATATGGCACAAAGTTTGCTATAGATTGATCTCCTGTTGTTTTTTCGGCATTCTTCCAAAACTCCACAACTATTGGATTTCTACATTTTAGTAAAAGTGCATCTCTAAATTCTTTATTTCCTAATACACGGCCAATTTCAAGTAAAGTAGCACGCTCATTTGGATCATCCATTGCAAGAAAGGCACTATTTTTAAAATATTGTTCAAACATTGCCCCACCTCCAGCTTTCATATCAAATAGTTTATTGAATATTCCCATCAATTCATTTACAACAAAAGTTTTCTGTTCTGGATATTTTGGATCATATTCAAGCATGTTTAGACCCATTGGGCGTGCTGTATAAGCAGGATCAAAATATATAACATCATCAATACGTTCCTTCGGAACATAACTCAAAATATCTTGAATATCACTTCCATGTGGGTCTATAAAACAACATCCATCGCCATTCCTAATATCCTGCGCTATCATATTTTTCAAAATTGTCGTTTTACCAGTTCCAGTCTGTCCTATAACATACATGTGACGCATACGATCCTCGCGACTCATATAAATTTTAGTTTCTTTACCTCTATATTTATTTATTCCAAGAAGTATTCCTTGGTCTCCCATTTCCATAGGAGCAGGGGCAATACCAGCTTTTGCTTGTTTAAGTTGAGATGAAGCAACTCCTTGAGGAAAGTGAAAAATAGTAGCAAGTTCTTTCAAATTTAATGCCATAGAATAATCATCTGAAAATGTTCTATAAGAAAAATCATGTATAAGATTAGCTAAACTAGAATCATTTGGATGATTAAAACGAAAACCATTACGGTCTGATTCCGTGAATTGATTAAAGGAGGATTCAATTTCAGTTAATATTTGTCTTGACCTTGATTCTGTTTCAGCTGATGTAATAATGCGAATATTTGTAGCCATGATAGTACTCTTAAGTTTCTCTGTGATATTTTCAACAGCTTTATCATTTACTTTCTTTTCTTCTTTTTCTTTAGAAGCACCAAATATCAACTGACTTGCAAGTGATTTAAATTCTTTAGTTATTTGGCGAGTCATACTTGAAGCAGTACGAACAGACATACCACTTTTAACATCATTAAGGATGGTATGAAATTTCTTAATTATATCTTTATCTTCAGGACAAACACTAAATTGAATAGATGCCCCTTCTCCACTCTTTTTCATTTTAGTTAAAGTATTGAGAATTATATTTAATGGGTCATGGTCTATAGAATCATATAATTTAATAGGATAAACTTCATGACTAGTAAGTGTTGCGTATGAAGCTGATATAATACCACTCTCAGAAAAAATATTATAATCATCTGGAATCTCTACTATCTTTGCATCAAGATGTACACCAAGTAGTTGTTTTTCAAATAATTCAGCTCTACATGTTGGAACAGCAGCGTAAAAAACAAAACTATCAGAACCCTCAGCAAGTGCGATCTCAAGAGTAAAATGATTTCTCTCATAATTGGAACTACCTTCACCTACTGAGTGCATACCTGCATAAAATTGTTCCATCGCACCCAATAACTCTTTTAATCCTTTTTTTTCTTTTTCATCTGTGGATGCATCCGGTAGAGTAACTTCAAAAAGCTTCATATCAAGTGATTTAAAGAGTGGGGTTCCTTCTTTAAGTCCTGGAATCTTGTGAGCACTATATAAATATTGAACTAGAAATCTATGAAAATCATCATCAAGGTGTGGATTATTCATTCGTGACACAACTGATAAAGCATTTGAAATACCTTTTTCCAACAAGACACCAAGTAATTCTTCCATTTTACTATCATGAGTTTCTGGTTTTAATCGTAATACCATTGCTTCAGTATTACTTTCTTTCATTAATGCACTTGGGTGCATTACTTCTTTTGGTTCGTATTTCCTATATTGACTTAAAACATCATTTGCTAGTGATTCTTTTTTTACTTCATTTCCTTCTTCGATTAGAGCTTTCTCGCGTTCTGCAATATGTGCTCGTAAAAAATCAAGTTCTTCTTGAGCTGTTTTAAATTTAGGAGCATTATCAAAATTAAAATTTTCCATCCCGTTTAGAAGCAGGTCGCGGTCTTCTTACCACTTATGCCTAATATTATTTTATAATTAATTTGTAACATTTTTAGTAATATATATATTTATTTAACTGCGGTCGCGGCTTCTAACGGGACCAGTGTAAATATTATATCATAATATAAATATAAATAGAGAATTCAAAAAAAATTAAATTTTAGTTAAAATCTCCGCTTCTCCTTCTGTAATCAGAACTGTGTGTTCAAAATGAGCAGAACGTGAACCATCAGCAGTCTTTATAGTATAACCATCAGGCATACTTATTATGGCATCTCTTCCAGCATTTAACATAGGTTCTATGGCAATTACCATCCCAGGTTTTAATTTAATACCTTTACCTGCTTTACCATAGTTAGGAACATAGGGGTCTTCGTGAATTTTAACTCCAACTCCATGCCCTGCTAACTCACGGACTATGCCATATTTTCTATTTACAAATTTCTCTATAGCATAACCAATATCACCTACTGTAGCACCTCCATATGCAGCCAAAATGCCTATATCTAGAGCTTTCTTTGTATCATCGAGTAATTGTTGGTCTTTTTTAGAAATCTTACCTACAGCTACAGTAAGAGTATGGTCAGTAAATAAGCCTTTATATTTTATAACTAAATCGAGTGAAACAATATCACCCTCTTTTAGAATCTTTGTTTTCTTTGGAATACCATGGACAATTTCTTCGTTAACTGAAATACAAATAGTTGCTGGATAAGCAGTACTTGCTCCCTCTGGTTTATACTTTAAAAGTGCAGTTTCTGCTCCATATTCTTTTATTAAATCATAAGTATATTTATCAAGCTCATAAGTGGAAATACCTGGTACAACTTTTTTTGCAACTTTTTTTAGAATTTTAGCAAGAATCTTGCCCCCTTCTCGAATAATTTCTATTTGCTGAGATGTTTTGATTATAATTACCATATATTCTTATATTAAATCAAAAAAAGAATATAGGCAAATAAAAACCATTTACCAAGTCAAACCCATAGGATTGAGTTGGTAAGTTAGTTGAATTCGTTTTTGTAACATTCTTTACAGAATATAATAGGTGCTCGTTCTTTACCCCAGTGGGTTTTGAAATCAATTCCGCATTTATCACAAATTCTATCTTTTAAACGCATATTATCCACCCAGAGATTAAGCTTTTCATTAATACGACAAAATGGACATTCTAGGGGTATTGATAACTTCATCTTCCTTAAAAACCTTAACTCCATTTCTATAATCTTGTACCCTCTACCACATTTTTCGCATCCTATAACTTCATTTAAAATATCATCATATATATCTTTTATATTATCTTGAATATCCTTAACATCTTTTGTTATTTTGTACTCATTTTTATTTTCTTCTAAATAATATCCACCAACTTTTTCAATTTCTTCTTTTGTTTTAGGATTAAATAATTTAGCAAATGTTATATTGTATGGAAAAGGAGAAAGTTCTAATGGAAAAAACTCCCCATATTTATAGATGTTCCCTATTTTATCTACATATGGCATTTCACTCATATGTTCTATTATTTTTTCACGAAGTATTTTATATTCTTCTTTTCCATATACTTTATTTAAAATCGAATATTCACCCTTACGAACTGAAATACAACCAAAATTATTGTCTCCACCCATTACTCTTTTGCAATATTCAATATTTGATACGTTTAAACCACTAGCAATAGAAAATTTTATATTTGAAGCATTTTCAAAAATATTTGATGATTCATATATATCAAATAAATTTTCACCGTATCCAGAAACATCATAACAGCCTTTTTGATTTTTACGCCACAACATAGTGCAAAATTTACAATCTTCACTATCAACAACATCATAACATTCATGACAATTCTTTGAATGAAAAACATAACTACCTGAATAATTAACAGACAAAGTGTCCCAAGCTGGCTTTGGGGAAATCGTTTTCCAAAACTGATTAACTTCATGATTTGTTTTTTTATAATTTTTAGATGAACTTAAATCATACTCTCTCAAAACCTCTTCATATTTATCTTTCGTTAATTGTTTATTTTTGAAATAATATTTTTTATTCTTAAGACCCGAACACATAAAGCAATCCTGACAATTTTCACAATCACGAACAAAATAACAATCTATGCAAAATCTATTATTCCCTCTTGTTCCTACGCAATGATTACTCTTATATATACACATACAGTCATAGCAAGAATCTGTATCCATAACCATAGAAGAAGAGAAGCTTTCTCTGCTTCTAGTTATAGAGGAACCATAAGCACATTCTTGACTATTATCACTATTAAAAGTTAAATAGCAATCCTTTATATATGTAGAGTAGTTATTATATGGAAAACCGGTAATTGTGTTCGCATTAACTACTAAACCAAGGAGTGGAGCTTTGTGTAATAAATTATCAAATTGTTTAAAAAATGGTTTTGAAAAGTCATAATCTACCCCATAATCACGCCAATCCCACTTATCGCTGTACCAACATTCTACACAATAAACTGTATAGGGTGACTCCTTTGGATAAACAGAAATAAATTTTTCTCCGCATAAATCACAATTACGGTGAAATAAATTTTCTAGGTTAAACCAAGCAAGTCTTCTTTGTAATCTACATTCTGGGCAAAAAGTCGGTGCTGGTACTTTCATTTTCTTATAAAAAGAAAAATCATCAGGCTCTATAATGAAATCACATTTGCAATTTTGACAATTTATTTTCTCTGAATTCATATAACTATTATAATAAATACTCTAATAAATACAAATAACCCCGAAGCTTCGCTTCGGGGCTATTATTAATAATTATTTTATTGTTGTTCCAATAAAAGGTAAATCACTTAAAAAATTCTCAAGATTTTCAAGATTGTGTCCAGACATAAATGCGACTTCTATCCCCTCATCTTCTGCTTTCTCTGAAGCAACTGGGTCAAACGGAGTATTTGAACCTGGATTCCATTCTGAAGAAATATATGAGCGATATTCTTTCCATGAAATATTTTCAAATTTCTTCGCATTAGGATTATTTCTTGGGTCACTATCATAAACATAATCGATATTTGATAGATTTATTACTTTCTTTGCACCAAGTTCTTTTGCAACTAAAATAGCATCCATATCAGTAGAACATCCTGGTTTCCATCCTGCTCCTATAACAACATCACTATTTGCACCTTTTACAAGAGATGGGTCAGTTATTATTTCTTTGTATGCATTAGCACCAAAAGATAATCTAACTAGTTGTGCATTTAACTGAGTACTATAAATACCCATCCAATCTAACTCTTCATTAGTTGCATCTATAATATTACTTAGAGCTTCATTATAACGACGACATGTTTTTCCACCTCCAACAATAATTACAAATTTCTTACCTCTTTTTACCCAATTCAAAATCATATCTCTAAACAAAGAGATGAAAGCTGGATTTGGCATATCGGGAACTACAATCGCACCACCTAGAGATATAATTATTGTTTCTTTTTCTTGCATACTATAATAAATATGGATTAATTTTAGTAATAATTTCTTCTTTTATTTTCTCAATTCCTCCTTCACCATCAATTGCTAAATAAATATAACCTGGTTGTGTCTTTAAATAATCAATTGCAACTTTTACATCTTTATCATACCAATCAAGTCTAATCTCTGTATTTTCTTCTGTGTCATCTGTTCTACCTCTTCCTAGCATTCTTTTTTTAGATGTTTCTCTAGAAACAATAAAATCTAAAATAATAATGTTGTCTCTATTAAAGAATTTTAAAGCTCCATCAACAATAACTGCTTCTTCTTCTCTCCTAGGATAACCATCAATGAAAATGTGGTTATCTTCTTCTAAATCATTTAGAAAGGAGTCACCCCAAAGTGATATAGTAAGGAACAGTGGTTGTAATAAACCTTTATCAGTAATCTTCTTTGCTATATTACTTGCGTAAGTATTTTTAGTAAAAAGTTCTCTAAAGCCATCTCCAGTTGAAAATGCAAAATGTTTTCTTTCTGGATTTTCTTTATTAAAATATTCTCTCAAGAGTTTAACCTGAGTTCCTTTTCCGCAACCAGACCTTCCAAAAAATATAAATGTTTGTGGTTTTTGTATCATATACTTCTATTATATACTAAAACTTTAATACATAAAAAAAGACCCAAGTTATAGGTCTTTTTTAATACTCTCTCATCGACAGTTGTGCTTCAATCTTTTTAATCAAATCTAATACAACAGAAACGACAATCAATAAAGCGGTACCTCCGATAGCAAAAGCTGTTATACCTGTGAGTGCTTTCATAATTAATGGTAGTACGGCGATAGCTCCGAGGAACAAAGCACCCATGGTAGTTATACGAGTTAAAACTTTTTCAATATAATCACGTGTTGCTGTACCTGGACGAATACCTGGAATAAATGCACCATTCTTCTGAAGATTTGTTGCAAGTTGATCTGGATCAAATGTTACTGCTGTATAGAAGTATGTAAATAGAAATACAAATATAAAGTAAACAAATGAATATAACCAAGTATTTGCGACAAACCATAATAATCCTTTTGATATAGATAGTAATATAGAATTACTCATTCCTGCAAGAGCAGTACCTATTAATTGAGGAAACATTAATATTGAAAGGGCAAAAATTATCGGAATAACACCAGCTTGATTTATACGTAGTGGTAAATAAGTTTGAGTCCCTCCTGCTACGTGATCTCCACGAACTTGTTTTGCATAAGTAACTGGTATTGGTCTCTCTGCTTCTGTAACAACTACAACTCCAGCGACAATCAAAACACCAACTCCTAGGAATAATAGATAAAGTGGTAAATTTGCAATATTAAAAGTAAACAAGAATTGAGAAATTTCTGTTGGAATTCTTGCTACTATACCAGCAAAAATTATAAGGGAAATACCATTACCAATTCCGAATTCTGACATAAGTTCACCAATCCACATTACAAGCATTGAACCTGCAGTAATTATAGTGATATTTATAAACATTCCGAACATTGATACATCTCCGAGTATTCCTTGGTTCTTAAGTAAAAGTAAAAGTCCAAAACCCTGAAGGATTGCTAGTGGAACAGTAAGCATACGACTAAATTGTGTAAACTTTTTACGTCCAATCTCTCCGTCTTCTTGATACATAGCTTTCAAACGAGGTGACATAATTGTCAAAAGTTGCATTATAATAGAACCTGTAATATATGGTCCTACTCCAAGCATTATGATGGATAGGGTTGAAAGTCCACCTCCTGAAAACATATTTAGAACTCCTAAGAATTGATTATTATTTATAACTGCTTGGAGACGAATAGCATCAATACCAGGAATTGGAATAGCTGAAAGAAGTCTGAATATTACAAATGCACCTAACACAAACAAGACACGTGAACGTAGTGTCTTATCAGTAAATATCATTTTTATTTTGTTGAAAACGGTTTCCATTTTTATTTAATAGTACCACCAGCTTTTACAATCTTTTCACTGGCTGTTTTAGATAAAGTACATTTTTCGATTGTTACTTTTACTGTTATTTCACCATTACCTAGAATTTTTATTGCAGGAACTTTTCCACCAACTCTGCGCACTAGTCCTTTTTCTAAGATTGATTCAGGGTTCACTATAGAACCAGCAGTAAATACGTTTAATGCTACTACATTTAGAGGTGTTGGTTTTATTGAAGCTGAAGCAAAACGATAACCACGAAGCTTTGGAATCTTCTTTATAATATCACGCATTTGTGGACGACGCTTGTTACCAGCACGAGCTGTCTGCCCCTTTCCTCCACGACCGGAAGTTTTACCACGTGTACCACCACGGCCAACTTGCTGTGCTTTCTTATTTGGATGTTCTCTTTTAAGTGTATGTAATTGCATATAATTATATTATTTAACTACTTCTTTTGATACTTCCTTAACTTCTATTTTAGCATCAACTTCTTGTTCAGCTATAAAAGCAGAAACTTTTGGAAGAGAAGCTTTAGCTTTTAATTGATATAAAGTCTTGTAAGTTACTCTTGCATTATTCAATTTGTTTTTACTACTTGAATGAAGTTTAGCTGTAACATTCTTGATTCCAGCTAATATAAGCATATCACGAACTGTACTACCTGCTACTAATCCCTTACCTTTGTTTGGCATCATTTCTAATTTTGAACTTGAAAATTTTGCTGATACTTCACAAGGAATAGACATTTCTTTTGTGGTCTTTATCTTGAACATGTTTTTCTTTGCTTGACGAAGAGCTTTTGCAATAGCAATTGCTGTATCTCCACCCTTTCCTGTTCCAAGTCCTATTGAACCTTTTTTGTCTCCTATTGCAAGTGCTACAGCAAATGTCATACGACGTCCTCCTGCAACAACACGAGTAACACGACGGATTGAAACCATCTTTTGATCAAATTCTGGCTTTGGTCTCTCAAAGAATGTTCTTGGTTTACGCTCTCCACCTTCACGCTTATTGTTTGGATTACCTTTGTAACCTCCTGTACTAGCTCCTTTATAACCTCCTGTACTTGGGCGAGGTGTTGTACTACTTGGTGTATGTTGTTTTGGTTTTGTTGTATCCATATATTTATATTAAAATTTGAGTCCAGAAGCACGTGCACTATCTGCAAGAGCTTTTATGCGACCTGTATATTTAAATCCATTGCGATCAAAGACGCAAGTTTTAATTCCTTTTGCATTTGCTGCTTTTGCAATATTTGCTCCAACAGTAACTCCACGTTCTGTTTTTGTACCAGTCTTGATATCCATATCTGAAGAAGAAACTAAAGTAGTACTAGTAGAATCATCTATCATTTGAGCATAGATAAAATTATTTGAACGGAAAACAGAAAGACGAGGGCACACAGTTGTACCATAAATCTTTGTGCGAATCTTTTTCTTTAATCTTAATCTTTTTTCTAATTTCTTGTTCATAAATTTTTTATTATATGTTATATGCTATGTGTTATGTAATTAAGCAGCTTTCTTACCTTGCTTACGACGAATAACTTCATCTGAATAACGGAAACCTTTACCTTTATAAGGTTCTGGTTTTTTCATTGTTCTTACAGATGCTGTAAATGAACCAACTAGCTCTTTGTCTATACCAGAAACTGTAACGTTGTTTTTTTCAGCTGTAACTGTTAGTCCTTCTGGAATTTCTACTTTTACTGGGTGTGAAAATCCAAGAGCAAGATTTAAAAACTTACCGGCAACTTCTGATTTAAATCCAACTCCTTCTAAAATAAGTTTCTTTGTGTAACCTTCATTTACTCCTATAACCATATTCTTAATATGAGAAGCATATGTTCCCCATAGTGAATTGAGAGTTCTATCTCCTTCTTTATTTGGAGAAAAAGTAATTTCATTACCTGTAATAGTGATAGTAATTTCACCTGGGAAATTTCTAGTAAGAGAGCCTTTTGGACCTTTTACTGAAAAAGTTGAACCAGATAGATTTACTTCTGTACCTGTGGGAACTATAACTGTTTGTTTTCCTATACGTGACATATAATTTTATTATTACCAGATTTTAAACAATACCTCTCCTCCGACCATTTCTTTACGTGCTTGCTTGTCAGTTAAAATTCCTTTTGGTGTAGTGAAAACTGTCATTCCGAATCCATTTCTAGTAGGTCTGATTTCTTTAACACCTTTATATACACGACGTGATGATTTTGAAACACGTTCTACTCCATTTATTTTTGGAGTACCATCTACATAAGCTACTCCTAGCTCAAGAGTTGGAAAACCTTTTTTCATCTTCTTTGCAACAGAAGTTAAATAACCTTCTTTTACAAGACAGTCTGCGATTGCATGTTTTATTTTGGAATATGGAACAACAACGAATTCGTGCTCTGCACGACCGGCATTCTTTAACATATTCACCATGTTTGCTATTTGATCCATAATTTTTTAGTTTATTTTTTAACTAGCTTTAATTAAAAGCTATGATATTACCAACTTGATTTGCGAACTCCAGGAAGCATACCTTCATTTGCAAGTTCACGGAAGCAAATACGACATAGACCGAAGTCTCTCATATATGCATGTCCACGTGAACAGCGAAAACAACGATTTGTTTCTCGTGTACTAAATTTTGACTTTTTTAAATGTCTAACTGTTACTGATGTTTTTGCCATAATTAATTAGCTTAAGATTTAATCTCTCCATAAATAATGATATCTCGTTTATTTTCTTCCTAGTCCTTCCCTAATCTCTTTGAGACGGGCAAAGAAGGAGACAAACGGATCTAAAACTCATGTCCTCCTATACTAGCAGATAAGGGTTTTGATGTCAACAATAATAAACAAAAATACTTTAATTCTAAAGATATGGTTAATAAATTTATATATAATAAGGGTTAAATATGTATTTAATAATTATAAATAATCTATATATGAACATTACTGCATATATCTTATTATAAAATAGAAAAAGAAAACCCACCTTACAAATGTAAGGGGGGTTTAAAAATTGAAACAAGTTGCTTCTAGTTGTGATTTAATATGGATCCAAATTGGAAACCTGATTGTAACTAGGCGTTACTTGCTCGTTTGTTTTTTAATTAAACATCAAAGATATTCATTTATATGATACTACTAACATTGTATATAGTCAAGCTTGAAAGTGTATAACTAATGAATAAAATTATATTTAAATAATATCTATATTATATAGACTCTCTCAGATAGGGCGTAAACCCTCTCTGGTGTTATATATAATAAACAAAAATACCCCCTTTAGGGGATATTTTAAAGTAATTTATTTAAGAGCTTTGAATGGAACACCTATAAGTTCAAAGAATTCTGTTGCTTCGGCTTTAGTCTTTGCTGTTGTTACAACAGTTATGCCCATACCGAATACGTCTTTTAATTCTTCGTCACCTGTTTCAGGAAAGATAGTATGCTCTTTGATACTCATAGTTAGATTACCAATAGCATCTACAATCTTTCTTTCTATTCCACGGAAGTCCTTAGTACGAGGGATTGCTACATTGATAAGTTTGTCTAGGAAACCATACATTTGTGCTCCACGTAGTGTAACTAATACTCCTACTGGGTCACCTAGTCTGATTTTGAATGAAGCGATTGATTTCTTTGCACTTCTTGTAGCAGGCTTTTGACCTGTGATTTTTGCTAGACGGTCCATAACAAATTTATTACGATCCTTATCACGCTTAAGTCCAGAACCAGTTCCAACTGATACTACAACTTTTTTTAAACGTGGAGCAGCCATGACATTTTTGTAGCCATACTTTCCCTTCAACGCACTATATGCTTTTTTCTCTTTTTGTTTTACTGTTTCCATATAATTTTATTAGTCTATCTTAGATACATTTGATACATGTATTGGCATAGCTATTTCTAGAATCTGACTTTGCTCTCCTTGTTTGCGGGCCTTATGAGCTTTTTTTCTCATATTTACACCTTCAACAACAACCTTTAATTCAGTTGGGATTGCTTTCAAAACTTTGCCTTTTTTGCCTTTGTTTGAACCAGCTATAACTATTACATTGTCTCCTTTCTTTATTTTCATAATATTTAAATTCGTGATTAGTAATCAGCAATGATTTATATAACTTCTTGGGCTAATGAAATAATTTTCTGATATCCTTTTTCTGCAAGTTCACGTGGAATTGGTCCGAATACGCGACCACCCTTTGGGTCCTGTTTATCTTTTTCAAGAATTACAACTGCATTATCATCGAAGCGGATATAAGAACCATCTTTACGACGATATGATTTGACAGTACGGACAACTACAGCCTGACAAACATCCTTTTTCTTAACACCCTTACGAGGTTCAGCTATTTTGACTGAGATAATAACTTTATCACCAATACCTGCATAACGACGTTTTGATGAGCCAAGTACTTTGAAGACCTTGCCAACTTTACCGCCGGCATTATCTGTTATATTTACTACTGTTCCGTCTTGAATCATATAATTATATTAAATTACTTTAAAATGTTTATCTTTTGATATTGGTTTAGTTTCCTCTATCTCGACCACATCACCTACTTTCTTTATATTGTTTTCATCATGGGCTTTGTAGTTTTTGGATCTCTTAATACGCTTGCCGTATTTCTTGTGTTCAACAAAGCGAGTAACTTCTACAACAACTGTCTTATCCATCTTGTCAGAAATGACAATTCCTTTTAGAACTTTATTTAATTTTTTAATTTTTGCTTCCATATTTTTTATAAATCTGCTTGTGCAGATAAGAATTATCTCTCTACTATACGAGTTGTTACTGGTAACTTTGTTCCAGCTTTACGAAGAGCTTCCTTAGCTATCGCTGCTGTTACTCCATCTACTTCAAACAAAACTCTTCCTGGACGAACATCTAAACAATATCCTTGTGGATCTCCTTTTCCTTTTCCCATTCCTACTTCTGCAGGTTTAGCTGTAAAAGGTCTGTCTGGAAAAATACGAATCCACATACGGCCAGTCTTACCAATAGTACGGGATACAACCTTACGAGCTGATTCTATCTGATTTGCACGAACTCGTCCACCTTCAGTGGCCTTTAATCCAAATGAACCGAAAGCAACAGTAATACCACGAGTATCTGGAGTGACTTTCGTCATATCAGTTCTACCTGTCTGCCATTTTCTATATTTAACTTTTTTTGGTGTTAACATATAATTTTATTTTTTTATATCATTAAAAACTTCGCCACGGTATATCCATACTTTAATACCAATATCGCCATAACTCATGTGAGCTTTCTCACGAGCAAAGTCAACGTCAGCACGAAAAGTTTGTAAGGGAATAGAACCACGCTTAATCTGCTCACTACGTGCGATTTCAGCACCTCCTAGACGTCCTCCAAGATATATACGAGCTCCTTTAACTCCACGAGCAGCCATAATTTTTTCGATTGTTTGTTTCATTACACGACGGAAAGGAAGACGTTTTTCAAGTCCTTCTGCAATCATACATCCTATAATCGCTGCGTCTGCATCAGGATTTGTAACTTCTACTATGTCAAATTTGAAATCTTCTGGGATTGCAACTTTACGTCTCTTCATCATAGAAACTAAGTCAGCTTTTAGTTTAGTAGCTCCTTCACCTGAACGGCCAATTATCATACCTGGACGTGAAGTGAAAACCATAACCTTTGTTGCTTTTGCACTGCGGTCTATTTCAATTCTTGAAACATAAAAACCGCGCAACTTTTTCATTAAAAATTCACGAATAACAACATCACTCTTAAGTAAATCTTTGTAGTTCTTGTCAGCAAACCAGCGTGATTTCCAATCACGGAGTGTTACTAGTCTATGTGCGTATGGATGGACAACTTTTGACATAAATGTTTGTTATTAAGCTTTTGGCTCTGACTTTTTAGGGTTCGACTTTTTAACTGTTGTTTCTTTTTTTACTATTTTTATTACTGGTGTAGTAGCTTTCTTTGTATTTTTTACTTTTTTATCTGAAACTTTCTCCATTAAAGTAAGCAGTATATGACTTGTACGTTTGTTGATGCGTGATGCTGAACCACGAGCTCTTGGCATAGAACGCTTCATAACAATACCTTTATTAACGGTAACATTAGCAACGTATAAGTTTTCTTCAGAAATACCAGCTTGCTTTGCATTTGCAACAGCAGAAGCCAACATTTTCTCTATAGGACCTGATGCTCTCTTTGGAAGACCTTTTAATTGAGTAAAAGCCTCGACAACCTTATTGCCTTTGATTAAGTCTGCTACAAGGCGAACCTTGCGAGGAGACTGTCTATAATTTTTTAAAAATGCTTTCATAATAAGTTAATTATTTCTTCTTTGTAGTGGCCGTAGCTGCTTTAGCTGATTTTGATGCTGTAACTTCGGCTTCCTTCTTTTTGGCTTCTAATTCTTTCTGCATTTTACCTCCGTGTCTGACAAATTTACGAGTCAATGAGAATTCTCCGAGTCTGTGTCCTACCATATCTTCACTGGCCAGAACTTCTACATGAACTTTTCCGTTATGGACACCAAAGACGAAACCTACCATTTCTGGAGAGATAACGCATGCTCGTGACCAAGTCTTAATAACACCTGTTTCTAAAGGCTTCTTTCCGGCAATTTTTTTCAAAAGCCTTTCATCAACATATGGTCCTTTTTTTAGTGATCTTGTCATATAGAATATAAATAAGCTCTGATGAGCTCGTGACATACATACTAGCAAATCTAAAAATAAAGTCAACCTCTATACTAATAATTAGTATAGAGGTTCTAATATAACGCTACTATTTTAAGAGGGAAATAATTTTTGGTAAGAATATTATAAGTCCAATAATACCTGAAATTATTACAGCTATTGAAACTGCTCCTGCTGCAACATCTTTTGTGTCACGAGCATAAGGATGATAATTGGGGCTTGTTAAATCAATATCTATTTCTATTGCTGTATTAAATGCTTCAGCTATTATAACTAAACCAATCGTAATTACTATAATAGCCCATTCAAGTGAAGATATAGATAAAATAAAACCTAAATAAATAGCTAAAATTGAAAAAAATAGATGCAACCACAAATTATGAGTTGATTTTAAAAATATATTTAAACCGCGGAGTGCATGAGTCGTACTACTCAATCTAGTAATAATTGAAAATCTTTTCTTTTCTGATATTTTTTCCATATAACTAAAATAATTATTCTTCAGTAATGAGAACGTATTTATTTTGAACAAAATAAATACCATAAGTACAAATACCGATGAGAGCCAACATAACTACATAAAACTGAAATGTTGTGTGGTGATTATAAAAATATACGCTCATCTGAAATAATAACTGACAAGATAAATAAATACTTACAATAAAATATGGTACTAAAGAAATTGCATATTTTTGTCGATTCTCTACAACATACAAATTGATGAATAAAGCAACAACAAGAAACATTATTATTATAATAGCGTGCATTAATATAACATTAATATTTTCAAAATAATCTAATGGGCCAGAAGCAAATAATCTAGCAGCATCATATAATACTCTTTCTGCTAAAGCTAAAAGTGAAAAACCAAGGAGTACTACGATAAAACCCCCAGCTGTTGTGAATTTTGTTTTAAATACATTATTATTTTCTTGTAGTATTAATGACATATAATTTAGTTTTTAATATATTTTTGCACAAAGAGAGTTATGCCTGTTAATGATATTATTATGAGAATAAGTACTACATAGACACCATATGTGGCATTTGTATTAAGTATATATGCGCTTGTATCCCAGAGTAATCTTATAAGTAAGAAAGCTGAAGTAAGAAAATATGGTTGTGAAATTATTAAAAACTTTTTATTAGTTGAAGTAAAAGAACCATGTAAAATAAATGCTGCAAGCAAAAAGGGTAATATAATTATTGCATCAAAAATTAATTTACCATTTATATTTGAAGTAATATTTCCGCTATCAGTAATGATTTTATTTACCAATATTAGTAGAGAGCCAAAAAGAACAATTGCTAATCCAATACTAAATGGTGAGTTGTATTCAATTAGTTTATTATTATTTACTATTGCTGGCTCTGAAATTGTAGTAACTGGTTTTTGAAAAGGAGTAGCACCAGGTGCAACAGGTGCACCACTTTGTAATAAATTCTCAATTTGTTTTATTTCAATATACGCAGTATCTATATCAATAGGTTGCCACCCATTTTTTAATAATACTTCTCGTACTGCTGCTTCGGGATAACCTTGTAATTTTATATTTTTAATATATTCAACAAGTTGTTGGTTGGCCATATTTTTATATTATACCATTTTACTTTATATAAACAAACAAAAAATACCCTGACGGGTATTTTTTATGATAGAGAATTTTGTTTTTATTATTTTGTTTTTGTCTTTCCGACTTTTCGGCGAGACACAACCCACATGTTTGAGTACTTCTTTGGAGTACGAGTCTTTTGACCCTTACCTGATGGTTTACCCCACATAGTCTTTGCTCTTCTTAAACCTCTTCCTTGTTTACCTTCACCTCCACCGTGAGGGTGATCAACTGGGTTCATGGCTGTACCACGAACTGTTGGTCTGATACCCTTCCAACGAGAACGTCCGGCTTTACCAAAGTTTTGAAGTTTGAATTCTGAGTTTGAAACTTCCCCAATACAAGCATAGCAGTTTTCTGAAACCTTACGAATTTCAGTAGATGGCATTTTGATATTGGTATATCCAAGATCATTAGCCACTACTTGTCCGAATGTTCCAGCTGAACGTGCTAGTTTGCCACCATTACCAGGTTTAATCTCTATATTATATACAAAGGTACCAACTGGAATAGTTTTAAGAGGAAGACGATTTCCAACTGCTAGAGGAGCTTTCTCTCCAACAATAAATTTATCTCCAACTTTGATTGATTTAGGAACAACTACATAACGCTTTTCTCCATCAGCATAAACTGCTAAGCCAATGAAAGCATTGCGGTTTGGATCGTATTCTATTGAAGTTATCTTAGCAGGAATATCACGCTTGTTATATTTGAAATCAATTTCGCGATATGAACGCTTGTGACCTCCACCTTTATGGCGAACAGTAATACGTCCTTGATTATTGCGACCTACTGAACGCTTGAAACCATGGGTTAAAGCTTTAAGAGGTTCAACTTTACTCAAAACATTGCGATATGTAACTGTAGTCTGGTGACGCTTTGAAGGCGTTGTTGGTTTATATGTTTTCATATTATGCAAATGCTATCTTATCTCCTTTTTTCAAATATACGACCGCTTTTTTACCACTACCTTTTGTACCTTCTTTACCACGACGTACAATAGTTTTTGATGTTATTTGTGTTATAGAAACTCTCACTGGTTTTACACCATAGAGCATTTTTATAGCTTTCTTTATTTCACTTTTATTTGCCTCTGTTGCAACATTAAAAGTATAAGCTCCACGTTCTGCCCCTAAAGCAGATTTTTCAGTAATACGAGGGCCTTTGATTAATGGGTGAGTCTTTGCTACAGCCTTTTTATCTACAACTTCTTCTTTATTCTTTTTTGTTTTTGTTGTTGCCATATTATTTCTTTTCTATTTTACCACCCAAGAAAGCAATACTTTCAGTTGGCTGTGAGATAATAATATATCGGAAAGAAAGCAAATCAACAGGGTTGAGATTGCGAACTTCATCGACTTCGACTGTTTTGATGTTAGCAAAACTTTTCTTTAGAGTTTCTCCTTTTGCTGGAACTGAAATAAATGTATTTGGCTTTTTGCCACCTACCATTTTTTCAAATCCTTTCAAAGAACTCAAATCTTTCATTATAGTAACTGCGTCTTTTGTCTTTATAGTTTTGAGATTTAATTCTTCAATAAAAAGAAGTTGACCTTTTCTAAGTTTTTCAGATAAAACAGTATAGAGGGCTTTCACCTTCATTTTTTTGTTTATTTTCTGTTCGTAACTTTTTTCATTGCGAGGGCCATGAGTAACTCCACCACCTTTCCAAATTGGAGAACGAGATGAACCATGACGAGCGCGTCCTGTACCTTTTTGTTTCCAAGGTTTTTTTCCTCCTCCACGAACATCTGAACGGTCCTTTGTGTGAGCAACTGGTGTACGAGCATTTGCTTGCATAGCAGTAACTACTTGGTGAACCAAGTCACCATTCCAAGGAACCCCGAAAATTGATTCTGGGAGAGCGAGTTTGCCTACGGATTTACCTTTTTGATTGTATATTTGTGTTTCCATATAGATTATCCGATTATCTCTACGAGCGTTCCGCGTCGGCCTGGAATCGCACCCTTAATAAGTAATTGGTTATTCTCGACATCAACACCAACGATTTCCAAATTTCTTACTGTGATACGATCACTACCTGTACGGCCTCCCATGCGCATACCCTTTGGAACTTTGTTTCGAAGACCTCCTCCGATAGAACCTGGTTCACGCTCAGAGTGTTTCTGACCGTGAGAACGTGGTCCTCCATGGAAACCATGGCGCTTAACAACGCCTTGGAAACCTTTTCCTTTTGATATACCAGAGACAGTAACAACATCGCCCTTTGCAAATGCAGAAACTGTAATCCTATCACCAATTGCCATTTCTTCAATATCTCGGAATTCACGAAGGTGCTTATAAGCTCCCTCTTTGACATGTCCAAGATGCGCTTTTGTTGCGCGACTTTCTTTCTGTTCTCCGAAAGCTACCTGCACTGCAGTATAACCATCTTGATCAGGGCTTTTTATTTGAGTGACTACAAGTGGTCCAGCTTGAATAACTGTAGTAGGTACCACTTTGCCATCTTCTAGAAAGCACTGCATCATATGCTGTTTTTTACCAAGGATAAATTTCATAAAATTAATTCGATTACATCATTTTCACATCTATATCAACACCTGATGGTAGTGATAAGCTTGTGAGTGCTTCGATAGTTTTTGGATTTGGATTCAAAATATCGATAACACGTTTATGGATTCTGATTTCAAACTGTTCACGAGCATTTTTAAATACAAATGATGCTCTGTTTACTGTGTATTTTTTGATTTCAGTAGGAAGTGGAATTGGCCCGACGATTTTTGCATCATAGCGGAGAGCAGTATCAATAATTTGCTTAACTGAAGCGTCAAGAATTTTATTCTCGTAAGCTCTTACTCGAATGCGAAGTTGGACAACTACGTCTTCTTTTCCTTTCTTTGTTTTTATTCCACCTACGGGTGGATTTGTCTTTGTTGTCATACGTTTGTAATTAAAAGGAACGGCTAATACTATTTAACGATTTTTGTTACAACACCAGCACCAACTGTCTTGCCTCCTTCACGGATAGCAAAGTGCATAGTTTCTTCAAGAGCAACAGGAGTAACAAGTTTAACTATTAGTCTAACTGTATCACCTGGCATAACCATTTCTACTCCAGCAGGTAATGTTGATTCACCTGTAACATCTGTTGTACGAATATAGAATTGAGGTTTGTAACCAGTAAAGAATGGAGTGTGACGACCGCCTTCTTCTTTTTTCAAAATGTAAACTTCACATTCAAATTCAGAGTGAGGAGTAACTGTACCTGGTTTAACAAGAACTTGACCACGAGTAACATCTTCTTTTTTGATACCACGTATAAGGATACCAGCATTATCGCCAGCCATACCTTGTTTCAAATTTTTGTTGAACATTTCAATACCAGTAACTGTTGTCTTAGCTGTATCTTTGATACCAACTATTTCAACATCTTCACCAACATTGATGATTCCACGTTCGATTTTACCAGTAACAACTGTTCCACGTCCTTCAATTGAGAATATATCTTCAATAGGCATTAGGAATGGTTTTGTAACATCACGTTCTGGAACTGGGATATAAGTATCAAGAGCTGTAACCAAATCCATAATTTTAACTGCCCATGGATCTGTATTATCTTTTGATTCTAAGGCCTTTAATGCTGAACCACGGATAACTGGAGCTTGTCCATCAAAACCTTGTTTAACTAGAAGTTCACGAACTTCTTCTTCAACTAGGTCAAGCATGTCAGGATCATCTACCATGTCGCACTTGTTTAAAAATACAACTATTTTTGGAACGTTAACTTGCTTTGCAAGAAGAATATGCTCACGTGTTTGTGGCATAACTCCATCTGTTGCAGCAACAACAATAACAGCACCGTCCATTTGGGCAGCACCTGTAATCATGTTTTTAATATAGTCAGCATGTCCTGGTGCATCAATGTGAGCATAGTGACGTGTTGGTGTCCAATATTCATTGTGAGATAAGGCAATCGTGATACCACGAGCCTTTTCTTCTGGGGCTGAGTCGATTTGATCAACACCCTTAATTTTAGCACCATATTCGCCACCTTGACGATTTAATATACTTAAAATAGCCGCAGTTAATGTTGTTTTCCCGTGGTCAACGTGACCAATAGTACCAACATTGACGTGTGGCTTGTCTCTGTTAAATTCTTCTACTGCCATATGTTTTATTGGTTGATAAGCATAACGGAGTATACGAGAACCTTACTCTATTATATTTACCAACATAAATTATTAATAAATTCCCCGTATAAACGAGGCAAACGCATAAAATGCGATGTGACTTTTATACTATCAAATATTGAAATAATGTCAACCTTGTTTTTTATTTTTTAAAATATCATATTATATGTTTATATATAAGTCTATTTTAATTAGACATTTAATAAACATAGCCCCGACATTTGGTCGGGGCTATGTTTATTAAATTAATTATCTTTCTAAATAATCTAATTTAATTGGGCTAACATATATATCAACAGATTTTGCAACTTGCATTCCAGTATCTCCAACACAAGTGATTGTGTACTTCGTATCCCTCTTCAGTGCTGGTGTTGAATAAGTTAAACCAACTACTGAACCAGGACAGACACCAGAGGCCTTTGAATCTGAATAATCACAAGTACAAGGTAATGTAACATTTTTAGTAGTCCATGATAATTTAACTTTAGAATTATATTTAATTCTATTACTTGCTGTTATTATTACATTTGCATTATTAACATTAGTTATTATATCTCCTATTGATGGACACGAGCTTGCAAGAATAGTATAAGGTTTAGAAGTAAGAATTCCATCTGGCACAGAAGGAGAACATTTACTTGTATTTATCACTAATCCTGTATTTAAATCAATACAAGATCTAGTTTGAGTACCGCTATATGGGCAAGCATTTGAGCTAGGAGTCCAAGGAGTCCAAGTTGGAATTACAACATTTGTTGTTGTACATGCTGGGTAATCAGTATTTCCATTTGTACAAATTCCAGAACATGGAGCAGTATTATAATTTGTGTCTGTAGAGATAGCACATACTATAGATGATGTTGTAAATGTAACATCAGCACCATATGAAGTACCTACAGAATTAATAGCATAAGCACGGACATGATATGTAGTACCAGCTGTTAATCCTGTCATATTACTTGTCCAATCACCAGGATCTGCCCATCCATTTGTTGTTTGATTTGAATTAAAAATGAAATAAATTGGATTCGGCATTGTACTCCATGTAATTCCAGAAGTAGTAACAGTACTTCCTCCGTTTGAAGTTACATTTCCTCCTCCTGTTGCTGTTGTTTGTGTGACTGAAGTTACAGTAGCTGTAGTTGTAACTGATGGAGATACAGATCCTAGAGCAACCGTAAATGTCCCCGTAGCAGTTGCAACATTGTAATTTATATCAGCAGCTTTTGTTGCAGTAATTACACATGAACCTGTAGTTGTGTAAGTTAATGCTCCAGTACTTGAATTAACAGAACATCCTGCTCCTGCTG
>JBBQGF010000009.1:0-30527 GCA_038322745.1 Minisyncoccia bacterium
CGTACCAAATCATCAGTTACTATTTTTTTAAGTAATTTAGTATAATATAATCATGAAAAATATATATTTAACTTCAACCTTTACAAATGATTGGAATATTAATTTTAATCCTAGGATTGGCGATGCTCTAGTGTAGCAAGAACGGTTCTTGCTACACTTGAAAATCCCAGAGGGGGAGTAGAAATATAATTTCTGGAAAAGGAGATTACTAATAAATATTAATTCTAATTGAGTTATATAGGAGAATGATATTTAATTTATGTTATAATTAGTATATGCAAAAAATAAAAAAATTAAAGAATGTGCCAGCTCTTATTATTCCATCTGATACAAAAAAAGATATAAAAATTAAATTAGCTTTAAAAAATCCTCCAAATTTGAAACCTAAGAATAAAAGAGCAAAATAAGACTAATATTATTATTTAATTAAAAATCTTACTAAAAAATAACAAGAACTATTCTTGTTATTTTTATTTATTATATACATAACAGCAATTATTTAAAGTTATCTTATGTTATAATAGGTTTATGTTTTTAAATAGAAATCCCATAACCCATGTTGAATTAAGTGGAACTGTTAGTGGTACTAAGTTAAATTGGCTTAGAGCCGCTGTTTTAGGTGCTAACGACGGCATTGTTTCTACCTCATCTATTATTCTTGGGGTGGCGGGAGCTCTTAATTCTAAAACAATAATATTAACTGCAGGAGTAGCAAGTCTAGTTGCTGGAGCATTATCTATGGCAGTAGGAGAGTACATATCCGTCAGTACTCAAAAAGATATAGAAAAATCTCTTCTCGCAAAAGAACGTTTGGAACTTGAAACAGTTCCAGAAGAAGAACTTGAAGAACTAACTCTAATATATGAGAAAAAAGGGTTATCAAAAAGTACCGCTGAAATTGTAGCTAAAGAATTAACAGCCCATGATGCTTTTGCTGCTCACGTAGAAGCTGAATTGAAAATTGATCCAAATAATTTGATGAATCCTCTACATGCTGCCTATGCTTCAGGATTAGCTTTTATTTCAGGAGCGATTATTCCTGTTCTCTCTGTACTTATTTCTCCATCATCAATTTATATACCAGTAACATTTGTATCTGTTGTCATAGCTCTAGTTATCACTGGTACACTAAGTGCTCATTCCGGTGGTTCTAATAAATTAACAGCAGTTATAAGAGTAGTATCAGGAGGAATTTTAGCTATGATTGTTACTTATACTATAGGTAAATTATTTGGAATTACTGGTATATAAATACAAACATATAAATAATTATGTCATTGTTGCAAAAAACTCGTAGTTTATATGGTCGCTTTGAACGACCGATATCTTCCGCCTCTTTAATATTTGGTTTCATTTTTGATGCGGTTACACTAAAAAGGCTTGATACTTTATGGGAAAATATTTGGATACTAGCTCATATTATTATAGTAGGAGTTTTCATATCATTAATTAATCTAAAAGAAAGTAAAAAGGGCGATGAAGCAAATCCCCATAAAGCACATTTTTGGTATGTAAATTTATTGCAATTTTTCTTTGGAGGGATACTTTCAGCTTTCTTAGTTTTCTATTTTAGAAGTACAGATATTTGGTCAACATGGCCATTTCTTTTTATTTTAACTATTGCTTTTATTGCAAATGAATCTCTAAAGCGACATTATATAAGACAAAGTTTTCAAATAAGTTTATTTTTCCTATCAATTTATTCTTTCATGATTTTTCTCATTCCTATACTTTTACATAAAATTGGCCCCTTTGTTTTCTTACTTTCTGGTTTTTTAAGTTTAGTTATTATAATAACATTTAGTATTTTTCTTTTTCGTTTTAAAAAAGGTGAATTTATCGAAAGTAGAAATCTGACTTTATTTTTTATATCTGGAATATTTATTCTATTTAATATTCTATATTTTACAAATACGATTCCACCAATACCACTTTCTCTTAAAGAAGCAGGTATTTATCATTCTGTAGTAAGAAATTCAAATGGCAATTATGATGTAACATATGAAAATCATGAATGGATTGAATATTTAAAATTATATCCAGAGTTTGAAAAAGAAGTAGGTGCTCCAGTATATGCATATAGTGCGATTTTCTCCCCAAGAGATTTAAACTTAACCATTATTCATGAATGGCAGTATTATGATGAAGCTAAAAGTAAATGGATAACAGAAGGGCTAGTAAATCTAAATGTTATTGGTGGTCGTGATGGAGGATTCAGGACTTATTCTATGAGGTCAGATTTAGTTGCTGGTAAATGGAGAGTAAATATAAAAACAAAACAAGGTCAAAATATTGGTCATCTGAGATTTAGAATAATACCAGTAGATATAGCCCCAGAACTAGTTAGTGATACAAAAGAATAAATAGAAATATATATTTAATAGCAATCATATAAATGCTATAATATAGTTATGAAAATAGAATGGAATAAAGTCACTTGGTATTCGAAATTAATAGCTGTAGTCTTATTTTTATGTGTTTTTGGTATAGGGTATTATTCTGGTTTAAAAAATGCTGAAAATATTAAAATAGATAAGTATATTAAATCTATAAGTATTTTGCCAATTACTAATCCTCTACATACAATAGATGGTAAATATTGTTTTAATCGTAATCAAATTGCTACAAAAACTGAACCATATTCATCACAAGAACATATAATTTTAAATATTTTAGATAATAAAGTTATTGGTACAAAAAAAGGAAATCAAAGTGGACCTGATATGACAAATGGATATGAGGGGGAGCTTTCAGGAAGTATTAATAATAATGAATTAGAATTACTATATTCCTACATTATAGAAGGTTCGAAAGGTAAAGAACTCGAAATATATAATATAAAAGATAATTCTCTTATAAAAAAACGTTGGGTTCTAGAAGAAAAAGGAGGAGTTCTAACTCCAAATAAAAAAGGTGAACCGAAATTAATCTCTTATTCAAAAGAAGACTGTAATATTATTTCTAATATAAAACCTGAGCAACCTATAGCAAACAATCTTGTTCCTAAAGGTAAACTTCCTATTGGTAGTTTATTGCCGGTTGATTTCAGTAAAATTCAATCCAGCACATGGTTTTGGGAGAAAACTGTTATGAGTAATAATATAACTGTTATTCCTAAAAAAGCCAATATGTTTAGTATTACTTTTAGCCTAGATGGAAATATGTCAGGTAAAACAGATTGCAATGGATTTTCTGGATCATATAAAATTGGTAGTGATGGAGTTATAACATTTGGGTCATTAGCGAGCACTTTGATGTACTGTGAAGGCTCACAGGAACAAGTTTTTTCTAATGCTGTAGGAATGTCAAATCGTTATATGTTAGACCCCTCTGGTAATCTAGTATTATTACTTCCTTATGACTCAGGTTCAATTTTATTTAAAAAGTAATAATAAATTATTAAAAGATTAAAAAACAGCAAGTTTTAGTCTTGCTGTTTTTTAATCTTTTTTAATCATCATTTTCTTCTTCTTGTTTTTCTGATTCATGACGGCTTACTTTTTTTGCAGATAATTGTTGTAGCGGTTGTATTGTAATAATAGGTTCAGTTTCAATTACTGAATCTACGTCATTATTTATTTTTATTACTTTTTGTTTTGCAAAAGAAGTAGATACGGCTTTACTTTTTTTCTGTGGTGTAGGAATAATAATTTGAGAAATTTCTACTTCCGGAGTAATTTCTTTTGGAATTTCTATTGAAGTATTTTTACTTTCGTCGGCTAATATTGTTGGTGTTGTTTTCACTGTAGCATAGGCTACAAAACCAACAAATGCAGAAGAAAATATAATTAATGCTAAATATTTATTCATAATATTATATATATATTAATTTAATAATGAGTTTTAACTCGCGGCTGTTTGACGACTAGGGGAAGTGGTTGTTTGAGCTTGAGCTTGTGCTAGCGCTTGTTGATTAGCTAAAGCTTGAGCTTGTGCCTGTGCTAATGCTCTTTGATTGGCTTGTGTCTGTGCTTGTTGTTGGGCTTGAATAGCAGCTTGTTGTTGAGCTTGAATAGCAGCTTGTTGTTGGGCTTGAGTTTGTGCCTTTTGATTTGTTTTTGGGTCAATAATAGCAACTTGAGGTTGTATAATTTTAGTATTTACAGGAACATCACTAACTGGAGTATTTACTACTATTTTTTCTATAGGCGTATTACTAGCTATAGAATTCTGATTTAATAATATTTGCTTTTGTAGATTATCTATTATTATTTTTTGTTGAATTTGTGTTAATTCAAGTTTTTTAATTATTTGTGATTCTTCACTTTTAATTTTAATTGCATATTCTTCTCTTTCTTTTTTTTGATATGAAAAGGAACCTAGTGTAAATACTAGCCCTATTAATCCAAAGGTTATTATTACATTTCTAAGATCTTTTTTCATAATTTAAAATAATATCTATTTAATCTATTTTTTGCCACATATGCGTGTCACTTTTTCTAACTGAGCATTCAGCACATTTGAAATCCATAGGAAGTTGTTCCCATTTTGTGCCAGCTGGATATCCTCTTGCTGGATCTCCTTTAGCTTCATCGTATATCCATCCACACTCTAAGCAAACATACTGAGACATAATATATATAATCGATTTATTGATAATATATTTATTATATATTAAAATAATGAATTATTTATGAAGAAAAGGTGTTTGTTGATATATTCATTAAATTCATGAATTCTTCATTTTTATATATTATTATACATTTTATGCCAGAAGAATATGAATATAATGGAAAAGCAATGGGAACAGATTATTCCATAGTGATAGTTTCCAAAAATAAAGAACTTGCTAATTATATGTATAAAATAGCATTAAAAGATATTGAAGAATATGAAATTATCTTTTCTAGATTTTTATCCACAAGTGAACTTTCTACCTTAAATCAAAAAAAAGATATGAAAGTATCTAAAATATTTCTAAATGTCACACTAAAAGCATATTATTATTATCTTAAAACTAATGGCATATTTAACCCACTTATTTCAGTTTTTAGATTTGGATATGATAGGAATTATTCTGAAATAAAAAATAGTACAATGATATCAAATGATTTTGATTACGATATTGATTTTTCTACTGTTGTAATAGATGAAAAAAATTCTCATATCCATTTAAATAATGGACAAAATCTCGATTACGGTGGTTTTTTAAAGGGATATTTAGCAGAAATAATTGCAAAAAAAATTAAATTATATTCAAAGTATATAACAGGTGTTATTGTAAATATAGGTGGAGATATAAATACTAGAGGATTAGATAAACATGGTAATCAATTCATTTTTTTTATATATAATCCTATATTAAAGAATAGCGATACTAGTGTTACTTTATATAATCAAAGTTTAGCTACGAGTGGTACGTATAAAAGAAATTGGTTATTTTTTAATAAAAAAATTCACCATATTTTAGATTCTAGTGGTAAAAAAAATCCAGATAATGATATAGTTTCTGCTACTGTAGTTTGTAATGATGGGGCACAATCTGAGGCTTTTACAAAAGTTTTCTTATCTATAAAACCTAATAAAGCCATTGAACTGTTAGATGAAAAAAATAAAAATATTAAATACATACTTATTAACAATAAAGGGCAAATAATAAAAAATATTAATGAAAATATACTTTAAAATAATAAAATATTTACAGGAAATACTACTAGTTGTATCAATAGGAGTTATGATTTTTCTACCCCTTTTGATTACTTTTCGTCCAGATATTATGAAAGGGGATGTAACAACAAAATTATATTCTATTTCCCATATATTTCTGATATTTGTAATGATTATTCGTCCGCTTGCTGATATTTTTATAAAAAGTAAATGGATAAGACCTTTAGTTATATTAAGAAAGGGAGCAGGTGTATTATCTGCTTCTATTATAATATCATTTATTCTTTCAAAATTAATGATAAACCCATCAGGTTACATTAGTAGTATCGGAACACTAAAATATTGGTCTATGGTAAACTATGCAGTACTTGCTCATGTTGCAGATATATCAGCTATTATACTTATTATAACTTCAAACAATTTTTCTAAGAGAATACTTGGAGAATGGTGGAAAAAAATTCAACAACTATCTTACGTTTATTTGTATGGTAGTGTCTTGTATCTATATTTTTCATATGGAGGAGATGGACTCCTAATATCATTAATTGTTGTAACAAGTTTAACTTACATAGCTTTTATAAAAAATAGAGAGAGGGTATATAAAGAATTATTAATTCAAAAAACTATATGATAATAAAGAAAATTAAAGGAGAAATTATAAAGATAATAGAGCTATCAAGTACTGCAAAAGAATTAATTATAAAATTATCTGAACCAATGGAATTTCTGCCTGGTAGTTTTGTTAATGTTTTTTTAGATATAACTGGAGAAAATGTAAGGAGAGCTTATTCAATATCATCTTCCTCAGATGATTATAGTATTATATCCCTTACAATAAGACTGAGCCCTAATGGTTCTATGACTCGATATATTTGGAATAATAATATGATTGGAAGGAAAATTGATCTTATGGGGCCTCTTGGTTTAAACACAGTAGATAAAATGAATCATGATAAAGCTTACTTATTTGCTTTTGGTATAGGAGTAGGTGTAGTAAAATCTATTTCTTATTATTTATCAAACATAAAGAAGGTTTCGAATTTAACTATTATCACAGGCAGTCGTAACGAAGAAGAAATATTATATCAAGAATATTTCAATAATCTAAAAAATAATTCAAAAGATATAAAAGTTCAACACGTTGTTTCTAAAATTAAAGAAGGATCAACTATACCACAAGGTTACATACAGGATTATATTAATAATCTTGATTTTAATAATTCAGATGTATATGTTTGTGGACAAGAAAAAGCCTGTAATGATTTAGTCAGCAAAATTAATTCTACAAACCCAAATGATTGTAGTTTTTTTATTGAGGGATTCCATTAATTTAATTAGTTTAATACATATTTTTATGTTATCGTTTAATTATTATCCACTAATTCGTACTGTGTCACAAGGACGCTAAACGACGTGATTCCGCTGAATCAAAAATATATGGATGAAGAAGAAGTAAAAATTGAAGGTGAAGTGGAGGCTACTCCAACTGAAGTAGAAGCTCCTGTTGAAGAAGAAGCTGCCCCTGCAGAAGAAGCAAGTATCTAATCTAATAAAATCTCCTCTAGGAATGACTTGGAGGAGATTTTGTGCTATAATATGAAAATCAGTTTTCGAGAGTATGAACCTCTATTGAAATACTGCGAGGTCAATTTACTAATTAATAAATTTATAATATTATGAGTGACTATAAAAAATCAGGTGGTTTTGGTGGTAATAGAGGAGGAAATAGAGATTTCGCTAAAAAAGATTTTGGAGGACGTCCAAGTTTTGGTGGAAATCGTGGTGGGGGAGACCGTGGAGGAAGACCATCTCAGATGTTTAGTGCTATTTGTGATGAGTGTCAAAAATCATGCGAAGTTCCTTTTCGTCCAAGTGGTGACAAGCCTGTATATTGCAGTAACTGTTTTGGTGCAAAAAGAGAAGGAGGAAATAATGATTATCAAAAGAGAGATTTTACTCCATCACCAAGTAGAGCTCCAGTGTCCAGTCCAGTAGCACGTCCAGCGTCTGATGATTTCAAAAATCAATTCAATTCATTAAATGCAAAACTTGATAAATTAATCGAAATGATGAGTAAAAACACAGTAAAAAATATTGCCCCTGTTGCACAGATACAAAAAGTTGCACCAGTTGTAGTAGCTATTAAAAAAGTAGTAGCACCTGTAAAAAAAGCAGTTATAGCTCCTAAAAAAGAAGTAAAGAAAGTAGTTTTAGCTCCAAAGAAAGTAGTAGCTAAAATAGTATTAAAAAAGAAAGTTGTTTCTAAGAAAAAATAATTAAGTAACTACAAATTAAAATCCCCTGCAAGCAAAGCTTGCAGGGGATTTTAATTTAACCGTTATTATGCACGTTGTACATTTACTGCACTTGGTCCTTTTGCAGTTTCTTCTGTATCAAAAGAGACAGCGTCACCTTCACGTAACTCTTCGAATGTTACGCCTACAAGAGAATTAGAATGGAAGAATAAATCCTTCGCAAGTCCTTCTGCTGTGATGAAACCGAAACCTTTGTCAGTAAGCTTTTTGATTGTTCCTTTCATAGATTTAGATTGATTAATGATAAATACAAATTGAGATGAATGTGTCGACTCCTCCTCACGATCGCCCTTTGTAATCACATAATACAATTTTTATAACAATTTGTCCACTAATTTAAAATCAATTAACATTAGTTACTTATTAAATTGATTTATACCTATATAATATATAGATATATATTAATAACCTAAGTTTTGTTGTATATAATGATTAGTTAATTATTCATATTAACTTTTTTAATTATATTAAATTATCACTAGAAAATAATTTTTTATCTTTATTAAATATATATGAAGATATGTCATATATAGTATATGTAATAAAAAATGCTGCTAGTACATCAATAGAATAATGATAGTGACCTAATAATACAATTGTTCCCATAAATATAGAATAAATTAAAAAGAAATATCTTAAAAATTTATTTTGCCAGAAAATTAGCGCCATTAGAAATGGGATTCCTGTATGTCCTGAAAAAAATAAATCTCCACCAAAAGTAAATTTACTAATAAAATTTGTATTATTAATTATTGTTTGTGATGCAAATGGTCCTAAGTGAGTTAAACTTATAAAAATTGATCGAATTATAGTAAATAGGGCAATATTTTTTACTATAAAAGGAATCTTTTTTGGATTATATAAAGATAACACTAAAATAATAGTAAATAATACTATTGGTCCAAAAACAAAAAACCCATCTACGTCAAAGATACGTATGTTGCTTAAAATAATATCAGTTACAGGTAAGCTAGCACTCTCTGTTGCATAAGTACCAGCAATAAAATTTATATAAAGACTTATAAAAAGAAATATAAAAGAAAAAATAAATGATTTAATAAATCCTTTATCGTTTATAACATCTCTCCATTTTTGTAGCCATACATTCATATTTATTTTAATGAATAAACTTATTTAATAAAACTGAAACCTCTTTAAAATTATTTAATACCAATATATGATTAGTATTTTTAATTATATCTATTTTAGCATTGGGAATTTTTTGGGCCATTTCTTTAGCATATTTAGTGGGAAAGATTGTATCATTTTCTCCACTAATAATGAGGGTCGGTATGTGTATATATTTTAATAAACTCTCATAATTAAAAGTAAATGATTGCTTTGAAGCCATAAGATATACTTGTAGACTTGTATTACTAACATCTTCTATTGTTCTTTTGATATTATAATCTCCAGTATTTATATATGTAGAATAATCAATATGCTTTCTTTGTTTTGAATCGGAAATAGAAAACCCTATTTTATTAGCAATATTAATGATTGGTTTAAAGATCTTAACAGATAACATCAAATTTACATTATAATGTGGGCTTAAAAAAATCGAAGAATCTATATATTCTTGATGCTTTGAGATAAAATCCAAAGCTGTAAAAACTCCATAAGAGTGGCTAATAATAATAAATTTCTTTATTTTCAAATATTTAATTAGCTGGAATAAGTCTTCAGTAAAATTATCTATACTATAATCATTATATTCTTTATATCTATGACTCATACCATGACCTCTTAGATCATAAGATAAAATATTATATTCTTCCTTAAATTTTTTTTCATATAAATCCCAGGCTGATGAACTACCTGAAATACCGTGTATAAATACCATAGTAGGTTTTACAAAATTAAAATCATTTTTTCTATAATATATTTGTCTCTCATTAAAAAAATATTCTTCCATATTATTTTATAATAATGAATAATATACTTGTTCAAGTTTTAGTAAACTTTTATCAATATCATAATCTTTGCTTTTTTCTAAACTCCTCCTTCCCATTTTTTCTCGAAGAATATTATCTTCTAATAAAATTAATATTTTTTCTGATAAATCTTTTGGATTTTTTGCTTCAAAAAGAAAACCATTCTCATCTACAAAAAAACGAGAAGCACTCATTTTTGCATCTGAAATAATAATGGGTTTACCGCAGGACATAGCTTCAAGTACTACCATACCTTCTAATTCAGCTAATGAAGGTAGTATAAATATATCACTTGCATTATATGCTAAGATTTTATCTTCTTCACTTATAAGTCCTAAAAATGTAACAAATTTATTTAATTTTAAATCATCAACTAATTTTTCTAATTTTTGACCAAGATGACCACCGCCAACTATCATTAAATGTATATCTGAATATTTTTCAATAATAAATGGAATTGATTTTATTAATGTATCAATTGATTTTTCAGGAAATAATCTTCCAACAAAAAGTAATTTAATTTTATCTTGAGGAATATTAAATCTTTCATTAAAATTACCTATATTAATAGGCTTAAATTCTTTTGTATTTATACCATTACTAATTATATGAGATGATTGATTTTTATTACTTAATTTATCAAGTAGTAAACGTGCCATTTCAGTAGGATAAATTAAAGACTCAGCTTTGCTGTATGTCCATGCAAGATATAAATTCCAAATATTACTTAATGCTGGTTGAGTAATTTTAGGCATGTTCATGAATAGATTTTCTGGTTGCGAGTGAGAATGTGCAACAATTTTAATATTAAGAGCACGAGCTGCTTTTATCGCCATAATAGAACCTGTCATTGGTAATATTATATGCACTATATTAATTTTTTCTTTTTTAAAAATATTGATTAATTCATTTGTTGTTGGGAATGCTAAACCCCAGCCTCCCGATTTCGGAAGGGGGATACTTCTAAATCGGTAATATTTTATACCTTCATAATAATCATTATTTTTATTCTCTTTTGAGCGAGCTCCAATAAAAATAACTTCATGGCCTTTTTCTTTTAATAATTTAGCAAACCTTATAGTTGAAACAACTACACCAGATTTATTATTACCAATAGGATCACAAATCATAGCGACTCGTATTTTTTTTTCTATTTTATCACTCATATTATATTTCCTGTTTCTTTAAATATTTATTAGCATATCTTAAGCCTATAATAAATGCAATTATAATTAATATTATAAAACCAATTTTCATTGAATTTGGGATTATAATAAAAATATTTCCTAAAAAATATCCTATAAAAATTAAAAAAGCTGACCAGATAAAACCACCAATCAGATTTAATATAACAAAGTTTTTGAATGGTACTTTGAAAATACCTGCAACGATAAGTACAACAAAAGCAAAACCCATACCCATTGTGAGTTTTGATAGAATTAATATTCTTTGATGGTATTGTATAAAACGTCTCTCTACTTTTTCTAGTAATAAAGGGGTTAATCCCATAAAATGACCATATTTCAATATAGTATCTCTAGTCCCATATCTTCCTAAAGAATACCATAAAATGTCAGATGTAAAATCACCAAATACTAATACTAAGTACATAGGTAAAAGATCAAATTGTCCTAATCTATATAAAAATCCACTAGTCATCATTACTATTGGTCCTTCAAAAATTGTACCTAAAAAAAGTAGTATATATTTTGAAGATTCGATAAAAAGAATAATTTGATGAAAAAATGACTCCATATTTAGTATTATATTTGATTTTTAATCTATATTTAATTAATTTCAATATCTACGTATGTAACTTGGGGGAATTTTTCTCTGATTTTATTTTCTATTTCGTCTATATGATTTCCAATGAGACGAGGGATACGATCAGTTGTCTTGAACATTAATTTAGTAAATTCTCTAAAATCATCTTTGATTTCATCAAATTCTTCTCTTAAATCTCCTGCCTCATATATCTCCTCATAAAGTGGTGTCCCGTTCCACTCAACTGTTGTGTATATTCTGTATTTATTTATATCTACCGCCACAGATTTGAATTCTGAAATATTTTCTATGCAAGAATCTTTTAACAAGAATTCAATTACTTCTTCGGTTGTTTCTTCGTCGAGTGATTTACCAATTATATATTGGTGATTTTTTATTATAAGTAATACAGCTAAAAATCCAAGAATTAGACCAACAACAATACCACCAATAGAGTCATAAAATGCATCTTGAGTTAGAAACATTAAAAATTGAGCAAATAATGCTACAAGCACACCAAGCACTGCGGCAGAATCCTCATACACAACAGATAAAGTTACTGGGTCAGCATCCTCAAATATTTTTTTAGAAAACTTTCTATTTCCTCGTAATTCTTTTACTGCAATATAAAGTGTAATACTTTCAATAATTAACGCAGTAATTAAAACAATAATAATTGAATAATTTAAATGATATATATGATTGTTTTGAATTAGAGAATCTATTGAATGGTATACGGTAACCCCGGCACCAATAAATAAAATACCACATGCTGAAATTAGTGACCAAAAAAATCTTTCAATTCCATACCCATAACCATGTATGTCATCAGCTGGTTTTTTTGAACGTTTCAAACCTATAAGAAGTAGTGATTGATTTAAGGTATCAGCAAAACTATGTACACTCTCGGCAAACATACTGGTTGATCCAGTCAGTATAGCCACTATTGTTTTTATAATAGTTACAAAAGTATTACCTACAAGGGCGAAAACAACTGATTTATTTCCTGCTGTATATGACATATAATTATTATCCGATTATATCAAAATTTGATCTAAAAAGATATTAAATATTTTTCACAATTTTAATTTATAATGTATAATATATCTATATTATATGAATCATTTAAGACATCTATTTACATCAAAAAAGAAAGAAGGGAATATTGAACTCGAGTCTATAAAAAAAGAGCTTTTTGATAAACTTAAAAAATTTGCTGAGAATGATTCAGATTATGCATTAAAAGAATTAAATGGAAGAGAAAATGGCCTCAATGATAAAGAAGTAGCAACACGATTTAAAACTTTTGGACACAATATTATTGCAGATAGTAAAAAGACAAATCATTTCAAGAAACTTTTAGGGATTATGAAAGACCCCCTAAAAATACTACTTTCGTGTTTGGCTGTTGTTTCACTTATTACTGGAGATATGACAGCTTTTTCTATAATTATGGTGATGGTGCTTCTTAGTATTGTTCTAAATTTTTATCAAGAAACAAAAGCTTCAATTGCTGCAGATAAATTAAAAGCAATTATTCATACAAAAACAACAGTAGTTAGAAATGGAAAAAAGGTTGAAGTTTCATCTTCAGATATAGTTCCTGGTGATATAGTCCTACTTTATTCTGGAACTATAATTCCAGGTGATATTAGAATTATTTCTTCTAAAGATTTATTTATAAACCAGGCTATGTTGACTGGTGAATCACTACCAGTTGAAAAACATTCAATTGAAAATAATGTAGGTGATAAAAATGTAATAGAATTCTGTAATTTATGTTTCTTTGGTACTAGTGTTGAGAGTGGTATGGCGACTGCAATTGTTATAAATACTGGTAAAAATACTTACCTTGGAAGTATAGCTTTTGATATGGATAGTACTGAGCATATTTCTGATTTCAATAAAGAATTAAAATTATTTGTATTTTTGATGTTGAAATTTATGATGATTATGGTTCCTACTGTTTTCCTTTTAAATGGAATTTTTAAAGGAGATTGGTTTGAAGCATTCATATTTGCAATTGCTGTAGCAGTAGGAGTTGCCCCAGAAATGATTCCTACTATAGTAGCAGTTAATCTTTCAAAAGGGGCTCTATCACTATCAAAAAGTAAAATAATAGTAAAACATTTAGATTCAATTGAAAATTTAGGGGTAATGGATATTCTCTGCACTGATAAAACTGGAACTATCACTGAAGGTAAAATTGTTTTAGAAAAGTATTTAGATATTAATGGAAAAGAAAATAATGAATCACTCCACTATGCGTACCTCAATAGTTATTTTCAGACAGGACTGAATGATATTATCGATGATGCCATTTTAAAACATGAAGAGGTTAATGAAAGATTTACTATTAAAGATTTTACAAAAATAGATGAACTTCCTTTTGATTTTAATAGAAGACGTATGTCTGTTGTTGTTTCTGATTCTAAAGATAAGCATCTTTTTATTACTAAAGGTGCCGTGGAAGAAATAATTTCAAAATGTAAAAATGTGTTAGTTGGAGAAGAAGTTGTTCCAATTTCTAGTTTTACTGATGAGAAAAAATTTGAAGTTGAAAAAGAATTAAATAAAGATGGTTTTAGGGTTATTGCTATTGCGTATAAAGAAGTAGAAAAAGATAAAAAAATTTTTAGTGTAAACGATGAAGAAAACCTTATATTAGTTGGGTTTTTAGCTTTTTTTGATCCTCCAAAAGTAAGTGCATCTGAAATTATAAAGGATTTAAGAGAATTAGGTGTAGATGTGAAAATCCTAACTGGTGATAATGAAATAGTAACAGAAAAAATTTGCCGAGACGTAGGTCTAGTCTTTGACAAGATATTATTAGGTAAAGATATTGAGAAATGGGACGATGAAAAACTATCATTAGAGATAGAAGGTGTCTCAATATTTGCAAAGCTTTCACCTTATGATAAACAAAGAGTTATTAAATGTTTAAGAACAAGTGGTCATGTTGTAGGATTTCTCGGTGATGGTATAAATGATTCACTCTCATTAATTGCTGCTGATGTTGGTATTTCTGTAGATACTGCAGCAGACATTGCTAAGGAATCGTCTGATTTAATTTTACTTGAAAAAAGTTTAATTGTATTAAAAGAGGGAATAAAAGAAGGTAGGAGAATCTTTGATAATATTCTTAAATATATAAAAATGGCAGCAAGTTCAAATTTTGGCAATATGTTTTCTGTCGTAGGAGGAAGTATTTTTTTACCTTTCTTACCGATGTTGCCTGTTCAAATTTTAACAAATAATATGTTGTATGATTTCTCACAAATGACCATTCCAACAGATAATGTTGACGAAGATCAATTATTGAAGCCCAAGAAATGGGATTTTCAAAAAATAAAAAAATTCATCATTTTCTTTGGTCCTATTAGTTCTATTTTTGATTTCAGTACTTTCTTCGTTATGTTATATGTCTTTAATACGTTTGGTAATCCGGCATTATTTCACACTGGTTGGTTTGTGGAATCACTTCTAACTCAGACTTTAATAGTACATATTATTAGAACAAGCAAGATTCCATTTATACAGAGTAGAGCCAGTCTTCCACTAATCATTTCTACTTTATGTGTAATCGCATTTGGTATATTCTTACCTTATACATCACTTGGGCATGCTCTTCAATTTGTACCACTCCCACCACTATATTATGGTTTATTGTTAATAGGTTTGACTTTGTATTTCTTAATTACACAACTTCTAAAGAAATGGTTTATTAAGAAATACGGTTGGATATAGAGTAATTAATAATTAAATAAAATAATAGCGGTTTGGCGTAGCCAAACCGCTATTATTTTATTTAATTTGAATCTCTTGACTTATACCCCCTGGGGGGTATATACTTATTTATATGTATGATAAACAAAAACTTATAAAACGTTTAAAGATTATTGAAGGGCAAGTTCGTGGATTACAAGACATGCTAGATAGTGGGGTGTATTGTATCGATATTATTACTCAAGCGAGTGCTGTAAAGCAGGGTATATCAAATGTTGAAGATATACTTCTTGAGCAACATCTAGGGCATTGTCTTGTTAATCAAATTAAAGCTGGTAAATCAAAAACAGCCACAGAGGAGATTATTAAAGTTTATCGTTTAAAGCGCAAGTAAAATTATTATTAAATATTAATATATGAAAAAAATATCAATTTATTTAGCAGTTAGTTTAGCAATAGTTATTGGAATTATTGGAATAGGCATAGGTTATGCTTTAACTCCTGAATATAGAATTGGGATGTATGACAAAAACAATATGAATTTAGGTCAGGCAGATAGAACTTTTGATTTACGCTATGTGAATGCAATGATAAGTCATCATAGAGGAGCAATGCTACTTGCTGAACAATTAGGAAAAAATACAACTCGTCCTGAAATGAAAGCTCTTTCAGAAGAAATATTAAAGAATGAACCAGTTGCTATTACTGAGTTATATACATGGAAAAAGAATTGGTATGGAGATAATAAACAAGTAAAAGATCCAATCGTTTCTAATCTTGGTTCTTCTGATGAAAAGTTTGATTTAAGATTTTTAAATGCAATTATTGCACATCACGAAGCTGGTATTTTAATGACAAAAGATACAAAAATAAAATCGAGTCGAAAAGAAGTTCTTAATAATGCTGATGCTGTTGAACTATTCCTTACTAATGGGATTGAAGCTCTTAAGGGACTAAGAAAAAATTGGTATAACATTTAATATTTATGTCCACACAAACATTAAAAATTAAAGGTATGCATTGCGCAAGTTGTGCATCTATTATAGAAAAGAAAGTATCTAAATTACCAGGAATAAATAGTATTGCTGTAAATTTCGCAAGCGAAAAAGCAAAAATTGATTTTAATGGATTAGATGTTCCACTTCATTCTATAAATCAAGAAATAGGGAAACTCGGTTACACTCTTATTGCTTCAGAAAAAGAAATGCTTATGCCTGGAATGCATGATTATAGTAAGATGAAAAACAAAGAAGTTATGAAAGGAATGGAATCAATAGGTCATGATCATATTCTTATGATGGAGAATGACCCCGAGTCAGAATTAAATAATATAAAAGAAAAAATTTATTTTATATTACCTATAACAATAATAATTTTTACCTTAATGATGTGGGATATATTAGCACGTTCATTTGTTAGTATTCCAAACTTACCTATACCAATGGAATTGTTTAATACTATTTCTATGATTATTGCTACTATTGCACTATTTTGGGTAGGTAAACCTTTCATTGCTGGAGTGGGGCGTTTTATTCAATATAGAGTAGCAAATATGGATACTTTGATTGGTATTGGTGCGCTCACCGCTTATATTTATAGTATTATAATTACACTTTTGCCATCAATTAGAACAATAATACAAGTTCCAGAATATACTTATTTTGATGTTACTATTGTAGTTATAGGTTTTATAACATTAGGTAAATATCTTGAAGCTAATTCAAAAAAGAAAACAGGAGATGCAATTGAAAAATTATTAAATTTACAAGCAAAAACAGCGCTAGTTATTCGAGATGGAAATGAAATAGAAATAAATATAAATGATGTAATTCATGGAGATAGTATAATAATAAAACCTGGAAGTAAGATTCCTGTTGATGGTGTGGTGATAGAAGGAGTTTCATTTATTGATGAATCCATGATAACCGGAGAGTCAATGCCAGTACAAAAAAAGATTGGAGACAATGTTGTATGTGGGACAATGAACACAAGTGGATCATTTACTTTTAAAGCGACAAAAGTTGGTTCTGAAACATTGCTTGCTCAGATTATTAGAATGGTAGAAGAAGCTCAAGGAAGTAAGGCCCCCATACAAGCACTCGCAGATAAAATATCAGGTGTTTTTGTCCCAATTGTATTAGGTATTTCTTTTTTATCACTCGTTGTATGGCTTACATTTGGTACTTATTATTTAGGTATATCAACTGCGATATCTCTTGGGATTTTATCTTTTGTAGGTATTCTAGTTATTGCTTGTCCTTGCGCACTTGGTCTTGCCACCCCTACTGCAATTATTGTGGGAGTAGGGAAGGGTGCGAGAGAAGGAATACTAATAAAAGATGCCGCAACTTTAGAAAAACTTCATAAAGTAAATACTGTAGTTGTAGATAAGACTGGTACTATAACTATAGGCAAACCAACACTTGTAAATATTGAAAATTTTTCTAATATAAATGAAAAAGAATTTATTTCAATAATTGCATCACTTGAAAATAAATCAGAACATCCTATTGCTTCTGCTATTGCTACTTATGCTAAAGAAAAAAATATTCCCATAGTAGAAATTTCAAATTTTGAGGGAATACAAGGTAAGGGTCTAAAAGGAAAAATTAATGGAATAGAATATTTTGTTGGAAATGCAAAACTCATAAATGATTTAAATATTTCTTTTGATGAAGAATTAATTAGTAAATATACATTAGAAGGGAAAACTCCAGTTATATTGACTACCAAAGAAAAGGTTCTTGGATTTGTGATGATTTCGGATGAGATTAAAAAAGAAGCGATACAGGCTGTAAGAGATCTCCATGGGCTCGGAATTCAAGTAGTTATGTTAACTGGTGATGATGAAAAAGCTGCTAAATATATGGCATCTCTTGTTGGTATTGATGAAGTTATTGCACATGTAATGCCCGCTGATAAATTAGCTAAAATAAAAGAATTGCAATTAAATGGCAAAATAGTAGCAATGGCAGGCGATGGTGTAAACGATGCTCCAGCATTAGCACAGGCTGATGTAGGTATCGCTATGGGCACAGGGACAGATGTTGCAATAGAATCAGCAGGGATAACATTACTTGGAGGTGATATTTCAAAATTAGTAAAAGCTATTAAACTGTCAAAAATTACAATGAGAGGAATAAAACAAAATCTTTTTTGGGCATTTATATATAATATAGTAGGGATACCACTTGCTGCTGGGGTTTTCTATCCATTTTTTGGATGGTTACTAAATCCAGTATTTGCAGGACTTGCTATGGCATTTTCAAGTGTTTCTGTTGTTGGAAACTCATTACGAATTAAAACTAAAAAATTATAATTATGAATAAACAAACATATACATTTCATGTTTCTGGTATGCATTGCAATTCTTGTGTTTTGATGACAGAAAGTGAATTAAGCGATTTACCACAAATAGAAAAAGTAAAATCAAGTCTGAGTAATAACTCCGTCGAAATAACAGGAGATTTTGGAGATAAGTCATTAGAACAAATTGCAAGTGAATTAAGTGATGTTCTAAAAAAGCACGGATATACACTTTCTGTTGAAAAACAAATAAAAATAAAAAATTGGAAAGATTTTAAAATTGCTATTCCTATTGCAATTGCTTTTGCTATTATTTTTATAATTTTGCAAAAAATTGGATTAGTAAATATGGTGGGTACAGGGGATGTTAATTATGGAACAGCTTTTGTTATTGGAATAGTAGCTTCACTTTCTTCTTGTATGGCGGTGGTTGGTGGATTGATACTCTCAATGTCAGCCACGTTTGCAAAAGAAGGAGATAGAGTCAAACCGCAACTTTTATTTCACGTCGGGCGTATTGTTTCATTCTTTATACTTGGTGGTGTTATTGGAATGATTGGTTCTGCTTTTACACTAAGTACTGGTGCTACATTTACGCTTGGAATACTTATTGCTATTGTAATGTTTATTTTGGGAATTAATTTACTAGATGTTTTTCCTTGGGCTAAAAAGTTACAGTTATCAATGCCGAAACTTTTAGGTAATAATGCACTTAATGTAAGTAAGTTTAACCATACCCTCACACCACTTCTTGTTGGTGTCGCTACATTTTTCTTACCATGTGGATTTACTCAATCAATGCAAATATATACACTTTCTACTGGAAGCTTTCTAAAAGGTGGTCTTTCAATGTTAGCTTTTGCTCTCGGAACATTTCCGGTTCTTGTACTCATTAGTTTTTCTTCATTTACCATTAAAAACGGTAAAAATTCTGGGATATTCTTTAAATCTGCAGGACTCATCGTTATATTGTTTGCACTATTTAATCTTATAAATAGTTTAGTTATTGTTGGAATTATTCCACCTGTGTTTAATTTTTAAGAAATTAATGTATAATAAAGTTAGGTTATTAAAAGTAATTATAATAAAAATTTATAAAATATGAAAAAAAATATTGTAGGCCCTAATAATTTTAAATCACAAATAAATTCTTTTAAAGTTAAATATCTAAATATATCAATTATTATCATAGCGATATTTGTTGGTGGAATTATAATTATTGTGAATAAAGGAAATAATTCAAATTCTCAAGATAAAAAAATTGCATCAAAAGAACAAATTATAAATCCTAAAAATACCACTACTCAAAGTGTTACTGTGAAGGTTGATAATGGAGATGCCCCAACTAATACGGATGTTAAACAACAAGTTGTCGAGATAACAGCAAAAGGAGGATATAACCCACGTGTAAGTTTTGCTTCCGCAGGGGTTCCAACTATTCTACGTTTTAATACAAAAGGCACTTTTGATTGTTCGTCATCTGTTCGTATTCCAAGTATGAATATATCAAAAATTTTACCCAATTCAGGTATAACAGATATTGATTTAGGTGTTCAAAAAATAGGAACCCTTCAGGGTACTTGTGGAATGGGTATGTATCCTTTTGAAATTCAATTTAAATAGGAAATTAAACTTCATTTTGACTTCATGAATTATTCATAATTTGTTATCATAATATAAGGTATGAGAATATTAATTATAGAAGATCAAGAAAAATTAGCTTTATCTATAAAAAAAGGATTAGAATTCAATGGGTATGCTGTTGATGTACTTTATGATGGTGGTCAAGGTTTAAATAGAATTGAACATAGTCACGGAGATTATGATGCTATTATTTTAGATTTAATGCTACCAACTATAGATGGGATAACTATCTGTAAAACAACAAGAGAGAAGAATATTAAAATACCGATAATAATGCTAACAGCAAAAGATACACTAGATGATAAGGTTACTGGTTTAAATATTGGTGCTGATGATTATCTTACAAAACCTTTCGCATTTGCAGAATTGATTGCTCGTATTGGAGCTCTAACACGTAGACCGGTAGAGATAATAGCACCACTTGTTATTGTTGGTAATTTAACACTTAATACATCAACTAGGGAAGTTTTTAAAAATAAAAAAGCCATAACTCTTACGACAAAAGAGTTTGCAATACTCGAGCAGTTTATGAGACATCCAAATGAAGTATTATCTCGAGATAAAATTATGAATCATGTTTGGGATTTTGCTTTTGAGGGATTTAGTAATGTGGTCGATGTACACATAAAAAATTTACGTCGTAAATTACAAAATAAAAATGAAAAATTATTCGAAACAGTACATGGAGTTGGTTACAGATTTAAGTCATAGGATTAAAAATAATATTTTTGAGAAGGCTCGTATTAGACTCACTTTGTTCTATATAGCTATTATGGTAGTTGTTTTAGGTATTTTTAGCTCAATTCTTGTTGTTGTTCTTGAAAAAAATATTGAAGAATCTTTTGCTTTGAGAATTGAGAGAGATGAATTATTAAATGAAGCTCTCATTGATGCAAACCAGGGGATAGAAACAGTTGTTTTGGTATTAGATGGCTTTTTACTTATATTGATTGGAGGAGCTAGTTATTTTTTAGCTGGAGTTACTTTGAAACCAATAAAGAAAGCAATGGAATCTCAAAAACGTTTTTCAGCTGATGCATCACATGATCTCCGTACTCCACTTGCTATTATCACCACTGAAACAGAAGTTGCTTTAAATGATAAAAATATTTCCATTGATGAATGTAAGAAAGTTTTTGAAAGTAATTTAGAAGAAGCAAGTCGCATGTCTTTGCTTATTTCTGATTTACTAATGGTTGCTAGAACTGAACATTTAATTAATAAAGATAATTTAGTAAAAATTTCTATAGAAGACCCAGTTCATAAAATTATTGAAAGAATGAAATCTCAAGCTGAAAAAAAGAATATAAATTTAAAATTAATAAGTGATTTAAGTGGAGATATTAGAGTTCATTTGTACAATTTTGAAAGAGCAATTCAAAATATTTTACAAAATTCTATTAATTACACACAAAATGGTGGAAATATTATAGTAAGGATAATAGAACAAAGATTATTTTTTACGATAGAGATAACTGATAATGGAGTAGGTATAATAGATAAAGATTTACCTCATGTTTTTGATAGATTTTATAAAGCATCTCACTCTAGAAATGATGGTTCCGGTTCAGGATTAGGGCTTCCAATTGCTAAGCAGATAATAGAACAACACGGAGGAACTATTACATTGGAAAGTAAAATAAACGTTGGAACATCAGTATATATTAAGATTCCAAAAGCATAGTGTCATCATGATTTCTTCATATTGTTTATATATAATGAATTTACTTCATAATAGTCGTATGAAGTAAATAATTATTAATAATAAATATATAAATTATGAAAGCATATAAAAGACAAAAAATAGCAATGTTTGCTCTTATCGCAACTATGGGTATGACTGGTCTATCAAATACAACTTTTGCTTCAACAGTTTACCCAACTGATATTGGCAATAAACAAGTATTACCTAGAATGCAAAAAGATTCTATTTTAGACTTAAAACAAAATAATAAATTAGATTTAACAAAAAAACACCTTAAAAGAAAAATTAAAAAAACCAAAGAAGTTATTTCTAGTGATGTATCAGTACTTGGGAAAAAAATTACAAATAAAGATTCTATAAGAAAAACTAAAAAAAATATTAATAATTAACTACATATTTAAAAAGACTCAAATAATTTAATATTTGAGTCTTTTTTATTTTACAAACCAGCTTATTAAAATTATTACACCTTTACTTATACCAGTAAAAGATAAAAATAGTGCCAATGTACTTGAAAAAATACTTAAAACAAAAAAGAAAAATATTCTAAGATTAGGAATACCATCCCATCTATGATTACCTTTTCTATAATAGATAACCATAAAAATAGGTTGATAAAAAATTAAAACTACAAAAAGAATATAATTCCCAAATATTTTGAATTTGGAATATTTAGCTATCTTTTTTGTCATCTCATTTTCTATTTCAAATTTATTTTCTTTTATTTTTTCAATACTGAAATCATCTTTTTTCCTAAAATCATATATTAGAATAAATAAATAGCGTATTACAAAGCTAAATATAAACATTAATAATATTTTATTAGGAATTTCAGTTTGTCTAAAAATAAACTGAAACTGAATAATTTTCAAGCAAATATCTATACCAAATAGAATGATATATGCATCTGCCAACAAAACTACCTTTTTTAATATTATTAAAAAGGTAGTAATTAGTAACCGTACCTTTTTCATAATATTTTTTTTAGTTTTTATTGTATGATTGTTTATCGGAATACTATATTAATATGTATTTTTATACAAGTATTCTATGATTAGCTATTTTTACAATTTTAGTATATTAACGTTGTTTTATGGTATAATTTATAATATTAATTTTCTATATTCAATTATTTATGAAAATATACTATGGTCAAGAAACTAAAAAAGCATTGAAAAATTTCCCTTTTTCTAACAATAAGGTAAAAATAGAGTTTATTTTTGCACAAGTCATGCTTAAAAAAGCTGCAGCAAATGCAAATTTTATAGCAAATAATATCAATATAAATATCAAAGATGCAATTGTAAAGGCTTGTGATCAAATACTATCAGGTGGATTTGAAAATCAATTTCCATTATCTAGTCTTCAGGGTGGTGCAGGTACAGCTAATCATATGAATGTAAATGAAGTTATTGCTAATTTAGCTACAGAGATATCAAAAGATAAAATCTCTGTCCATCCTAATGACCATGTTAATTGTAGTCAATCCACAAATGATATTAATCCTTCCTCACTCAAGATAACAGCCTATTTTTTATTAAATGAATTAGAAACTAAATTAAGCTCATTAATAAAATCTTTAGATAAGAAAGCTAAGGATTTTAAAAATATTTCTAAACTCAGTAGGACTCATTTACAAGATGCAATTCCTACTACATTGGGAGCAGAATTTTCATCTTATAGAGATACTCTAAATACATATTTAATAGAGATAAAAAGAATGAAAGATCTATCTCGTATTATAAATTTAGGTGGGACTGCGATAGGGAACTCCATAAATGCTAGTCCTTTGTATATTAAGAATGTATATATTGAGTTAAACAAAATTACTGGAGTTAAATTTCATAAAGCTGAAAATCTAATGTCTAAGACCAGTGGTCAGTCAGATTTTTTAATAATTTCTCAAATGATTACATCTCTATGTGTTGATCTTTCTAAAATTGCTAATGATTTCAAATTTATGGCCTCTGGTCCATATGGTGGAATAGGTGAGATTATATTACCTGAACTTCAAAAAGGTTCTTCTATAATGCCGGGTAAAATAAACCCTGTCATGCCAGAAACTGTAAACCAGTTGTATTATATTGTTTCAGGTAATAATCTATCTATAGAAAAAGCTGTAGAGGGAGCACAGATGGAACTAGGAGTTATGCTACCAGTTATAGTAGATAAATTGATTGAATCATTAAAGTTAACAACAGAAGTCATAGGTCAATTTGATGAATTGTGTGTCTCAAAAATAGAAGTAAACAAAGAAAGATGTAAAAATAATCTTGAAAATTCTATGGCCTTTGCAACACCCCTTGTTCCTTTACTTGGGTATGATGTTGTGACAAATATAGTAAAAGAAGCTATTTCAACCAATCACACACTAAGAGAAATCGTTGTTATGGGTGGATATCTATCTGAGTTTGAATTTAATAATATAATAAAAAAATTCAATATTTAAAAGGCTAATTGTTACTCATTGAATGTTCATAATAATGCTATAATATAAAATAGTAGTAGTTTTATTATAAAAACTACAGTCGTTTTACAAATATAATTAAGCACCTTAATTTTAAAAAAATTAATATAATATGCTTTAAAGATTAAATGAAAAATATATTAGATGCATTAAATTGGAGATATGCAACAAAAAAATTTGATAATACAAAGAAAATTAACGACACAGAATTAGAGATTTTACTGGAAGCATTACGTTTGTCACCGTCATCATATGGATTACAACCATGGAAGTTTATTGTAGCAAATAATAAAGATATACGATTGAAAATTCGTGATATTGCCTATCATCAATCTCAAACAACGGATGCATCTAATCTTATTATATTTACTATTAAAAAAAATATAGATACTAATTTAGTAGATGAATATTTAAAATTTATTTCAAAAGAAAGGGGAATTGAACAAGATAAATTGCAAGGACTTGGAGATATGATTAAAGGAACATTTATAAATAAATCCAATGATGATTTAAAAAATTGGGCATCAAAACAATTATATTTAGCCCTAGGTGTCTTTCTTACTAGTTGTGCCGTATCAGGTATTGATGCATGTCCAATGGAAGGATTTGATTCCGTTAAGCTTGATGAATTGTTAGGTTTATCTGAACAAGGTCTTGAATCAAAAATTATAGTCGCTATTGGTTATCGAGCAGAAGACGATACTTCTATGAAATACAAAAAAATAAGATATGGAAAAGATGAAATAATTATTAAATTAGATTAATTTTTATTTGTGAGTTTAAATATAAAGAATATAACAAAAAATGAAGAAATAGTAGATTTTATCTCAACTTCTATTTCTTTGCCACTAAAGAAAGGTAAAAAAGTCTTACTTTTTGTTTCTGGTGGATCTGCTATTCCATATGAGGTGGAAGTTATAAATAAAATCAAAAATTTCCCACATGACAATTTAGTTATTACTCTTGCAGATGAAAGATATGGATTACCAAATAACCCAGATTCAAATTGGTTTAAATTAAAGCAGGCAGGTTTTAATTTACCAAACTCAAAAATGATACCATATCTTACAGGATTGTCTTTTTCTGAAACAATTAGTAATATTAAATTAGAATTAAAAGAAGAATTTAATAAGTCTGAATATAAGATTGCAATTCTAGGAATAGGATTAGATGGACATACTGCCGGGATTTTACCACATACTGAAGCAGTATATTCACAAGAGGACATTTGTTATTTTGAGACAAATACATTTAATAGAATAACTATTACTCCTAAAATTATATCAATGCTCGATGAAGTTATTGTTATTGTATTCGGGAGAGATAAATGGTCAATTTTAAAATCGCTTGAAAAAGATATTTCAATTTATGATCAACCAGCTCAAATCTTAAAAAAAGTTCCAATATTAACAATTATAAGTGATTATAAAAAATAAAATAATTATTCACATTTTAAAGAAAATAATATGAAAATAGCAATAATAGGTCTAGGAAAAATGGGTTCTCAAATAGCAAAGAAGTTGCATGAGAGTGGACACTCTGTAATAGTTCATAATAGAAGTAGTCAGCTTGTTGATGATATGAAGTCTCTCGGTATGGTTGGTGCATATACAAAAAAAGAAGTTATTGATTATTTTGGAACTGATAAAGTTATATTATGGCTTATGATTCCATCAGATGTAGTTGATGTAGAACTTGATATTTGGCTCTCATTAATTCCTCCTGGAAGTATATTAATAGATGGGGGTAATTCACAATTTAGCAAAACAAAAGAGAGAGCTTTAAAAGTTAAAGAAAAAAATTCTGTACTTATAGATGTTGGAACAAGTGGTGGTATTTGGGGATATCAGAATGGTTTTTCAATGATGATAGGAGGAGATGGTTCTGTTGTCAAGGTTATTATACCTATATTTGAAAGTTTAAAGTCTCCTAATGGAGCATATTTTAACTTTGGAGAAAGTGGCTCTGGTCACTATGTAAAAATGATTCACAATGCGATAGAATATGGAATGATGGAAAGCTTAGCAGAAGGATATAGATTATTAAAAGAAGGTCCTTACAAAAATATTGATTTAGCAAATGCAGGGGAGGTTTGGCAACATCATAGTGTAATAACTTCATGGTTAAATGAACTTACTAGAGATTTTTTAAAAACAAATCCAAATCAAGATAATGTTGAGGGGATAGTAGTAGAATCAGGAGAGGCTCGTTGGGCTCTAGAAGTTGCAAAAGAATACAATATTGAGACACCAGCCATATCTTCATCATTTAATGTTAGGATTGAATCACAACAGGGTAAAATTAATTTTACCACAAAAGTCTTAGCTTCTATGCGAAACGCTTTTGGAGGTCATAAAATAAATGTCAAATAAAATACCAACAATTTTAATAATAATAGGAATCTCTGGTGATTTATCAAAGAGGAAACTTTTACCTGCTATAGGTCAAATAGCAAAGACGGGGATGATTCCATCGCAATTTAAAATTATTGGAGTTACTAGAAAAGACAATATAAACATAGAAGATTTATTAAATAAAACTTCAAATAAAGAATATCTAAAAAATAATACTGAATTATTTCAGATGAATTTAGAGAATGAAATTGATTATAGTAAATTAAAAAATAAATTAGAAGAAATAGAAAAAGATTTTGGATCTCCTACACAGTTTTTATTTTATTTATCTATCCCCCCTAGCGTTTCAAAAGGAATAATAGAACTAATAGGTAAGTCGGGACTTGCAAAAAGAGGAAATTCTAAATTATTACTAGAAAAACCGTTTGGAATAAATCTAGAAAGTGCTACTTATTTAGTTTCTCACATAAATAAGTTTTGGGACGAGAATCAAGTTTATCGTATTGATCATTACTTAGCTAAAGAAATAGCTCAAAATATAATTGTTTTTCGGGATGGAAATTCTCTTTTTAAAAAAACATGGAATAAAGACTTTATTGAGAAAATTGAAGTTGTTGTTAGTGAGGAGATTGGGATAGAGGGCAGAGTAAATTTTTATGAACAGACTGGAGCATTACGTGATCTTGTTCAAAGTCATCTTTTACAACTATTAGCTTTAACACTAATGGATATACCAAAGGCTGATAAGCTAGAAGATGTCCCAAGGCTACGATATGAGGCACTAAGTAAACTAAATCTTGCTATCTCTGATTCACCTTTATCTAGTGCAAAACGTGGTCAATATAAAGGTTATAGAGAAGAAGTTGGTAATAATAATAGTATGACAGAAACCTTCGTATCACTTGATTTAATTTCATCTGATCCAAAGTGGGAAGGGGTAAAAATAAATCTTACTACTGGTAAAGCACTCAAAGATAAATTTACTGAGATTAAAATTTCGTATAAAAAAGATAATGAGCATGAATCAAATGAATTGATTTTAAGGCTTCAACCAGATGAGGGTATATCATTTTATGTTTGGGCAAAGCGGCCAGGTTATGAGCATCAAGTTAGTCGTCATATTCTAGATTTCTCATTCAAAGATCATTATTCTACTTTACCTGAGGCGTACGAGCAAGTTATATTTAATGCTATAAATGGAGATCATGGTTTATTTACTTCAAGTAAAGAAGTTATAGAAACATGGAGGATTTTAGATAAATTACAGAAGCTATGGTCTGTCTCTATTTATGATTTAATAATTTACAAAAAAAGTAGTATAATTAGTGAAATTATAAATTAAATATTATTATCAAAGTTTTATTTTAATAATCAAATATATGAAAAAAGGATATAAAGATAATATTGAGAAGTTAGTGTTAGAAAATGAAAATTTTCGTAAAGTACTTTATACTGGTGCTCATTGTCAGTTGGTGCTTATGACGTTAAAACCAAAAGAGGATATAGGAATGGAAGTTCATGAAGGGAATGATCAATTTTTTAGATTTGAATCAGGTAAGGGTAAAGTTATTATAAATGAAACAGAATACGAAGTGGAAGATGGAGATGCTGTAATTGTTCCATCTGGATCAAATCATAATATAATTAATATTTCTGAAACAGAAATGTTAAAAATGTATACAATCTATTCACCAGCTCACCACAAAGATGGTATTGTTCGTGAGACAAAAGATATTGCAATGGCGAATGAAGAAGATTTTGAAGGAGTAACAACTGAATAAATTATAAAATGATTGGAATCATATATCAAAAAATAATAAAACCCATCCTTTTTCTTTTCCCTGCTGATGATGTTCATACATTCTTTTTGAATAAAGGAAGTTCTTTTGGTAAATCTGATTTATTAAAATCAGTTTTTAGAAAATTATTTTCTTATCAAGATAAAATATTAGAAACGAAAGTTTCAGGAATAAATTTTGTAAACCCTTTAGGACTTGCTGCTGGATTTGATTATGATGCAGACTTAATTGATATCCTGCCATCAGTTGGATTTGGTTTTCATACTATTGGAACAGTTACATATTTACCGTATGAAGGGAATCCAAAACCAATGCTCGGGAGACTTCCAAAATCAAAATCTCTACTTGTTAATAAAGGTTTTAAAAATATGGGCCTACCATCTGTATTTAAGAAAATAAACAAAAAAAATAAGGAAATTCCACTAGGTTTAAGTATTGGTTCTACAAATCAATCATATAAGAAAATAGAGGAAATGATAGATGATGTTTATGCTTCTTTTGTGATTGCTCTAGAAGAAGATTATTTTGATTATTTTGAACTGAATATAAGTTGTCCAAACTTAATAAATGTTGAAAATCTTAAAGATAAATTTGATCAACCATTAGGTTTTGGTATGTTACTTAATAAATTATCATATTTGAATATAGATAAACCTCTATTTATTAAAATGTATGCTGAAAAAACTACAGATGAAACTTTAGCACTTTGTGAAGTGGCTTCAAATTATAAATGGATAAGTGGATTTATATTTTCTAATTTAGTAAAAGATAGAACTAATCCAAAATTAGATAAAGAAGAAGTTGAATCTGCTGGACGGGGAAATTTTAGCGGAAAACCAACAGAAGAACTTTCAAATAATTTAATAACTGAAGTATATAAAAAATATAAAAATAGATTTATAATAATTGGTACAGGTGGAATATTTAATGGCATTGATGCTTATGAGAAAATTAAGAGAGGTGCATCACTTGTCCAAATGATTACAGGTATGATATATATGGGACCAACTCAAATAGGGAATATAAATAAAGAATTAGCTGAGTTACTTAAAAATGATGGATACAAGAGTGTAAGTGAAGCAGTTGGTGTTTACTATAAATAATTTTTATTTTTAACAAAAAAAGAAAAAAACGACAAGTATGCCGTTTTTTTTGTTTTTACCAATTAGCTTTTCTAACGGCTTTAATCATTGCTCTTTTTCTCTTTTTTTCATCTTCTGCTGTTTTTTGTCTCAGCAATTCTTTTTCAATAATTTCAGCATGATGATTTTCTGGAAAGTAATCAATTGCACACATCATTCTCAGCCCTTTTGTTGGATGCATTACTACAATTTTGAAATTGTCTTTCCAAACCTCTGTATCGTCATCAAGCTTATAACAAAGTTCATAATTAGTACCATTTGGCCAATGGTCATTTTTTTTACTCTCACTCATTCTTTTAATCTCCTTTGTTTTAAATAACTTTTTATACAAATATATCGCTATTATTATATAACAATATTAAATATAGTCAAGCTTATTATACATTTCATATTATATGCGAGATTGCCATATTTTATCCAAGTAGTAATATATCAACCATCATATCTTATAAGTTAAGTGAAAAATTAATTAATATTGTGTTATAATTTTTAAAGCAATGAAAAATATAAATAAATTAAAAAACAAAAATATTCTGTATACAGGACTTGGTGATAAGGGAACCACAACACTTTTTCATTGTGACCAAGGTAGGATATCAAAAAGTGCGAATATTATAGAAGCACTAGGATCTCTTGATGAATTAAATGCATATTTAGGTATAGTAAAGGTATATTCAGATATGGAGAAAGTTAAAATTAAAGTAACTCAAAAAAAGAACATTCCGTTTAGTGATATTTTGAGTGATATCCAGCAAACACTTTTT
>JBBQGF010000010.1:0-21219 GCA_038322745.1 Minisyncoccia bacterium
CTCGATACTCTTATACTATTGGAAAACAATTCCACCATTTAAGAATGAAAAGGTAGATATAAATAAAGATAATAAGGTTGATTCAGTCGATTTTTCAATCTTGTTGTATAATTGGGGTAAGAATTATTAGTTAAATTAAATAAATATGAAAAAATACATTTTAAAATATATCGTTTTGTTTTTGTTTGTCGGTTTTGTTCCTGGTATTGCAAGTGCAGCTAATATTTATTTTGAAACATCAAAAGGCAGTATTTCTGTGGGGGATACCTTTATCATTAGTGCTAAAATTGATTCAGAAAAAACAAATATTAATAGTGTAGAAGGAGATATTGTATTTGATTCTAATAATGGCAATATAGTTGTAAATGATTTTAGCTTAGCGAAGTCAGTCTTTAGTTTGTGGCCTCGTACCCCGTCTTTATCAAAAGATGGGAATACTATTTCTTTTGTCGGAGGAGTCCCCGGAGGTTTTAATTTAGACAAGGCTATTCTATTCAACATAGTTGTGGAAGCTTCAAAAGAAGGAGAGATTAAAATATCCCCTAAAAATTTAGCAGTTTTTGCAAATGATGGAAAGGGAACAAGAGTTCCTTTAAAGATAGGTACTCTTAATTTAAAAATAATACCTAAGAATGAATCCATCGCCCCTGTAAATGAATGGTCTAGTCTAGTTGCTTCTGATAAAGTAAATCCAGAGAAATTTGATATCGTTATAGGTAAAGATAATTCTTTATTTGATGGTAAAAGATTTGCTTTTTTTACAGCAGTAGATAATCAATCAGGTATAAGCTACTATGAAGTTTCTGAGAATGGAGGGTCTCCTATAAGAAGTGGAAGTATGTATGTACTTTCAAATCAAGATGAAAAAATTAATCCTGTTTTGAAAGTTACTGCTTATGACAAAGCAGGAAATAAGACAATTTCAGTTTACAAAAAACCAGGAATTATTATATTTGGTTTCTCTATTAATTTTTTCATTGTTTTAATTACATTGATTATTCTAAGGATTATTTATAAAAAAATTAAGAAAATTAAAAAAAATAAAAAAGATGTTTTACAAAATTAATAGATTGATAATGAAGTACATTTTTAGATTATTAATATTGTTAATAATTAATTTGATATTTGTTGGGAGTGTTCATGCTGCTAGTATTTCGATGTTACCAGCTAGTGACACTGTTTCTGTTGGTAATATTATCTCATTAAAAGTTTTTATTAGTACTGATAATAAATCTGTAAATAATACTGAAGCGAGCATTAGATTTCCTATAGATTTACTAGATGTTCTTTCTATTACTAAAAGTTCATCGATATTTACTTTGTGGGTAGAAGAACCAAGTTTTTCAAATAATACAGGTAAAATTACTTTTAATGGAGGTTTACCAAACCCAGGATATAATGGTCAAAATGGTTATGTTGCTACCATTACTTTTAAAGCCAAAAAGCAAGGAACTGCATCTATTATATTTACAGATGGTGTAATAAGAGAAAATGATGGTATGGGAACAGATATAACTTCATCTAAAACTGGAGCTACAATAACCATAAATAATGTTACTGTTCCTGTTGTAAATCCTGTTGTTTTGCCTATTGTAAAACCTGAAGGAGTTGAATTAGTCTCGAATGATAAAATATTATCTGCTCCTATTATTACTTCTGTTGAAATGCCAGACGAAGAAGCTTGGTATTCTTTTGGTAAAGTTACTTTTTATTGGAATTTACCAAAAGGAGTTACTGCAGTACAAACACTTATAGATAGTTTGCCAAATTCAACACCAAGAGTTATTTATAATAATCCAATAGACAAAAAAGAAATTAAAGATTTGAGTGATGGAATTCACTATCTTCATGTTCGTTTCAAGAATAGTGCTGGATGGGGTAAAACTGCCCATAGAAGGATAAATATAGACATTACTGGCCCTACTAATCTAGAAGTTGCATCTACTGTCTCCGATGAAAATATTGTCTATTTGATGATTATGAGCAAAGACTTACTTTCTGGTTTAAATAAATATAAAATATCTGGAGATGGCATAGATACTTTTGAAGTAGTTGCCAGAGAAGAAATTGTCACAGCTTTACCATCTAAGACGTCTGGTTTAAAAGATATTAGAGTAGTAGCTTATGATAAAGCTGGCAACATAAACGAAAAAGTTATAAATATAGAATTCCCTTTAACCAAAGATCCTATTGTTGAAAAATATGCTGAAGAACCAAAAACTAGAGAAAATATATTAGGATTTATAAATAATAATGTTTATTATTTATATATACTTCTAATTCTTCTACTTCTAATACTTATATATATTGCTATAAAAGTATCTCATGGACCAAAGTCTTCAAAGAAGTTGTACTCTGACTTAGAACAAACAGAGGAAGATATCCGTCGGGTTTTTAGAATAATTAAAGAAGATATCAAGCAAAGCTTCAAGATATTAAAAGCCGAAAGTATAAAGAAGAAATTGTCCGAAGAAGATGTCGAGATATTTGAGACTCTTTCAAAAGATATAGAAGAAGCTGAAAATTATTTTATAAAAAAGATTAAAAACATAGAAAAGAATGATCTCTAAATAAAAATATGAAAGAAATAAGATATATAGTATTTATAATTATTATTTTAATAGGAGGAGCGATAATTTTCAGGTATTGGGCTTTGAACAATATTAACCTAGCTTTATCTGATATAGATAAGAATGATGTATTTGAAGTTTACATTCCTAAAAAGGTAGTGCTTGAAGCTATTGTAGAACCAGAGAATAAAGGTTTCTCTTCTTCACCTACCACAGAAAAAGTATTGACTAGTAGTGAAGTAAGAAAAGAAGAAAGTGTTAGGGTTGTAAATATTGATTCTAAGAAATTAGATATAAGTTTTATTTCGCCAAAGAAAGACGAGAATCTTTATATCGGTTGTAAATATCAAATATCTTTTTATTCTTCATCTGCTGTTAATTCTATAGGGATGTCTCTCAATGATTTTGGAACAAGGAAGGCACAAGGCCCTATCGCTAGTGGTATAGCAAAAGAGATTACCGGTATAGATATAAAGAGTATCGAATGGAAGATTGGTAATGTTTGGCCTGGTAAATACTTCATCTCTACTTTAGTGGTAAATGGCCAAGATTTATCTAAGAAAAGTTCAGGGTTTAATATAAATAAAATCCCTGAAGACATAAAGAAGATTAATATTGAAGAATTTTGTAAAAATAATCCATCTGTATAATTTAAATTAAAATCACCCGGAATAAAAATTTAGGGTGATTTTAATTTTAGTAATTTTTATCAAGCCAAATCTTAATAGATTTTTTGTCATCTTTCCACCAAGCACTATTGGATTGTATTTTTTCGTACACTTGTTGCAATGTCCTATCTGATCCTGGGGCCACGTTATTTTTAAAGAATTTTTTAGCATCTTTTAAATCACTCATCTCTGTATGACTTCCAAGAGGAGAAAGAAGTCTAGACAAGAAATGTCCTCCTTCAGCAAAATTCTTTAGGATTATGGTCCAATTATCTTTTATGAATTTCCAAGTTAAATCTTGTCCATATTTATTTACCCAAACGGAAGATATTATAAAAGGAGCATCTTGTTTCTTTACATTTTTTGATAACGAGAAATGCAAAGTTTTTAGAAGTAGACTTTTGTCTTTAAATGCCCCCATCGCTCTACCTATTCTTTCTTTTTCCTCATACATCGGTGAATTCTTATACATCTGCTCTAATATTTTCCATTCTTTTGTTTTTCCATTTTGGGCTACGATGTTGTAGATTACACCTTTAATATCAGCAGGTATTTCTTTAAATATTCTGTTGTTGAATATTTTTATGGATTCTCTTATTGTTTCTTTATCTCCATAGAAAGCAGAATTTCCAATTGCTAAATTACGTAAAAATACATTTGAATGTTCTTCGTTTATTTTATTTTCGAAACCCATAGACATAGCTATAGGTGAGAACAGGGACAAGGCGTATTTTTTAAATTTTGTTGATAAATATTCATCGTCTATTAGATTGTATATTTTACTTATTCCCCCTGCTATTTCTGACCAGACTATATATTCTGTTTCATTTTTATAAGACAAAGAGAACTCTAGAGCATCATTTGTGTTTATATAGCCACCTTCAGAAAGGGCAAAAATATCACGTATAATACCAAGTCTATCTATGATACTCATTCTATTTTCCTCTATTTCTTTTTTGAGATAAGTCAGAGTTTCTTTATTATAACAAACTTTAATAAAAGATATCTCGTCTTTATTTATTTTACCAACAATTTTTTCTTTGAGAACAATACTCTTTTTGCCCATTAGTATTTTATTGTTTAATTCTTTTGTATTGCTTGGAATATTGTATTTAATAGGTATCTGCCATAATGATTTTTTTCCACCTCCACTAGCATATTCATTGTTTTTATTTGAAATTCTACTAGAGAAAAAACGTTCTTGCTTGAGTTCCACCCCTTTTTTTGAAAAAGAAGTAGACACAAGAGGATATCCAGTTTGTTTAGTCCAAGAATTCATTATTTTCTTTACTGGTTTTCCACTAACTTTCTCAAAAGAATCCCATAAGTCAGTAGTCTTTGTATTTTTATAACTATGTTTTTTTAAATAATGACGAAGTCCAACTTTAAACATTTCTTCACCTATATATTCAGCAAGCATACGAATAATTGCTGAGCCTTTCGCATATGAGACCATATCAAATATTTCATTTATTTCATCTGGATGATTTACCTCCACCTCAACAGGATGTGAGTTTTTGAGTGAATCAAGTCGTTGCGCAAGGGAATATCTATCAGCTAAGAATAAATTCCAAACATGCCAATGGGGGAATAAATTATCTATACATAAATTTTCCATATATGAAGCAAATCCTTCATTGAGCCACAAGTCCGTCCACCATGACATTGTTACTAGATTGCCAAACCATTGATGAGCAAGCTCATGAGCAATTACTATGGCAACCCATTGTTTATTTGAAAGTGAAGAATATTCCTCATCAATTAGAATAGCTGATTCACGAAAAGTAACAGCTCCCCAATTCTCCATTGCTCCCGATTCAAAGTCAGGAATAGCAATCAAATCGAGAGTAGGAAGAGGGTATGGGATATCAAAATATCCATTAAAGAATTCTATTGATTTTATTGCAATATCTAGAGCAAACTTCGCTTGGTTTATTTTTCCAGCAGTTGTATAAACTCTAATCTTTACTTCATCTTTTGTATATCCTTCTATATGTTCAAATTCTCCAGTAATGAAAGCGAGGAGGTAAGTGGACATTATTGGAGTAGGAGCAAATGAAACTATTTTATACCCAGCACTATGTTCTCGAATATCAGTAGGTAGTGTATTTGAGATTGCTTCATGATTTTCAGGAATAATAAGTGACACCTTAAATGTTGCCTTTTGTGCTGGCTCATCAAAACATGGAAAAGCTCGTCTAGCATCTGTTGCTTCAAACTGAGTAGTGGCTATGAATTTATCTTTACCATCAAGTATATATTTACTTTTATAAAAACCACGAAGACTGTTATTTATAATTCCTGTAAATACGATAGACAATTTTTCTACACCTATTTTAATTTTATTTTTAAAGAAAAAAGTTGCAGTTTCTTTTTTCAAATCATATGTAATTTTAGAAGCAAATTGTTCTTTTGCTTGATTGTTTTTAGATAACTTACTTGCATTGCTTATTTTTACAGTTTTAATATCAATATCCTTACTATGTAGAGTGATTTGATTTATTTCTTTATCAATTTTAATTTTAATAATTTCAAATCCAGAAAAAGTTCCAGATTCTAAATCTGGTTTTAATTCCAAATCATAAGCATAAGGGGATATATGATTCATTAATCTTACAGATTTTAGTATTTTCTTTTTAATTATTATATTTTTGGATGCTTTGATTTTTTTTAAGCTAGATTTTATCATTTTGAGTTGAATTATTCATACATTATAATTGATAATATTAATACTTTTTTATTATACTCTTTTTGAATATTAATATATAATTCCTGAATACCCTATATTTTGCAAGCTATAAATAGTAGGTGATAGGACTTGACAAATGGTATTGATATATGCTATAATGTACTCATGAAAAATAAAACATCAAAAAACTTAATAGCCCTAGGAGTACTCGCTGTTTTGTTTGTCTTTACAAATTCAGTTTCAGCTGATACTCAATATTATAATAATCCTTATTATAGTACTTACGAAAATAATATCTCCAATAGAGATCGTTACAACGCCGGGTACTATGGTTCTACTACTTATCAAAATAATTATGGACAACAAAATCCTAATTCATATGTTCAACCACCAGTTCAATATGCACAGCAACCTTATACTTTCGTGCAACCTCAGACTCAATACATACAGCAACCCACTCAACCACAAATTCAATATGTACAGGTTCCATCTCAACCACAAATACAGTATGTACAAGTACCAGCTGCTACACAGCAAATTAGATATGTTCAACAGCAACCAGTACAGACAGTAGTATCAAGTAACAATCAAGCTGCTTCAGTTGCAAGAGCAAATACAACTACTACAAAAACTTATGCAAACTCAGGTACAAATAGTAATACTGGTGCATATATAAACTATGATGGTAATAATCCAAATCTACTAGCTGCAAATGCTTACGGTGGATACAACAATCAATCAGCACAGCAAGTTGTAACAAATGGTAATGATTTAACCGCACTTTCTATTAAGGGTTCTGGTGGTTTTATGCCAACTTCAGTATTTCAATGGTTTCTAGTTATACTTTTGATATTAGCTATTGTGATAATCGCTCGTATGGTAAGTAAAACATTCTCAAATGGAAGTCATGCAGCACCAGCACATTAAATAAACACATGCAGATATACAAAAAAGCATCCATTCATGGATGCTTTTTTGTATATGTAATAAATATTTAATTTTATAAATTATTTATTTTTATTTTTTTTATAAAAAATATTGAAATTATAAATATGAAAATAAAAAAAATAAAACCTATAATACACGTAGGTAAACCAAATAAATATGCTTTAAAACCATTATTTATAAGTGCTGGGATTTCTTCAGATGAAAAATATCCTGCGAAACAAACTCCAATCAACGATGTAATAAATATAGATTTTGATAATAATTTTATATTCCATTGGTTTAGTTTAAGTAGTATAGATAATATTAAAAGAACAAAAAACATTACAAAACCAAAATAACAAGCAGATATGCCTAAAAAATATGGGCAACTTTCTCCAAACGCACATATCTTTGAAAATAGTTTAACTCCGCTCATATATCCTGAAAAAATAACACCAATAAATGATAATGTTAAAAAGATAATTTTAAAATTTTTCATATATAAATTATACCATATGTTAAATATATAGTTTATCTTTCATAAAATCAGGAGTATAATAATACAATGGAAACAGCACAAAAGTTAGGTATCAAAGTTTTTTTATATTTTTTATATAAAAAAATAATTATTGGAATAATTTTATTAATATTATCATTTGTAGCTCTATACTATAAAGATGTTATCGGACTTAAACTATTTTTTATATTGGGTGGCAAAGCAGGTAGTATTATAAACTCGAGTATAATTTTATTTTTTGTAATATCCTTAATTTTTTTATTTGGTGGAATAATATTGAGTTGGCTTGATTATATAAGTTGCACATTTATTTTAGGAGATAATGCTTTTTCTATAAAAAGAGGAATTTTAAATAAAAAAGAAGTCTCAATACCATATCGTCAAATTCAAAATGTGTCTATTGAACAAAATTTTTCCAGTAGAACAATGGGTGTTTGTAAATTAGTTGTTCTTACTGCAGGTAATGACAATAATGACAAAGACGGTGAAGCCGAAGGAGTTTTTGATATTATTGATTCAGGTGTTGCCGTTAAACTTAAAAATGAATTATTACATCGTTCAAATATTCAAAATAATAATATAAATAATCCTATCTAATTATTTATAAAACAAATAATAAAAGGCTGGTGCATCCAGCCTTTTTTGGTATTAATACACATTAATATAATTGAATTTAGAATTGAGGTCCGGATTTATAGATAATTCCACCATCGTCTTTTTTTTCAATTTTTAAAACTGTGCATTCTATGAGAAGCTCTTTTGGAATATCTCCAATTTTAAACCATGATTCGCTGGTTCCAAAAGGGTATTCTGTAGATGGATTATATCCCAAAAGTATAATTCTTTTTTCGAAGTTAATTTTGATAATTTTAAAAAAAGAATCTACGTATTCAATCCCTAATGATAAAGGGTTATTTTTGGATTTTCTGTTTTTTTGTCCGAAGATTAATTTTCCTGAAAAGAAAATTGCAAAAAACAAAAACAAAAGAATGATAATTCCAATAGTCACTAGAACTATAGGATTCATGCTGGACACTAAATCTGTTAGATTTTTCATAATGAAAAGGATTAGGGGTTATTTAAGTAAAGATTATCCCTTATACTCCAAATTGTCAATAAATTAGAGATTGATAAATATATAGGTATATTTCTATTGACATGTATGAATATTAATTGTAATCTTAGATTAAATTTTAAAAACTTATAGTCATGTCAAAAAAGGAACAGATCTTTAAGAAAAGGATCAATCTCAGTCTCAAGAGACCTTGCTCCTCAATTAATCATGGCTGTAATAATATCGCCATGTGGGAAGTAAGTTCTTCAAATGGTGTCAAATATTCCTGTGGTAATTCTTCATGTATTAAAAGAGCAGGAAAGTAGTAAGTAAGGGTACGACTAATTTTATTAGAAACGACCCTTTTTTTTATTTAAATTAATTATAATTAAAAATTAAATCATAAAAAGAAAAAGCCCAAAAGAAGGATGGACCTTCTCTTGGACTTAAATAATTATTGATACTCGTTTAGTATTACTATGAACGGGTATTTAACATTACTGAATGCGTAGCCACGCATTAAATCTTTCATTCCCCTGTATTCTTCATTGTAACCAAGGTTAAAAGAAATGCGATTTGCCCACCAGTAATAGTAGAAACCCTCAGTGGCAATAAACTCTTTCCAGTGGTCTCTATCAAATTGTACAAGTTTTGCACAATAACCATGACCTGCGGAATGTACTGCTACACGTAAGGGTCTAACATCGACAACTGACACCAAAACCCATGGCCATGTAATTTTCCAGCCACCTGTTTCTTGAACCCAAGTTGTTCCTGTAATTTCATTCCTTGTAATTCCTAATTCCGTTGGCTCTGTGTAATTAAGAAAAAGGAAATAAAAAAGTAGAATTCCAAATAAAGATATAAAAGTGATCTTTATCCAGAGCTTTAGTCTAAATAAAATAAATAATTTAGATTGGTTCTTTTTCATTGGTTACCTCCTTCTTGGGGAATAACCGGAACACCTTGGCTTGGGGCCAATACACTTTTAACTGTTAGAAAAGGGCAATCCCTTCCCTCATCCCTGTCAAATGCATAGCATTTCAAGATTTCTTGCAAATTTGCTAAATCATCTCCTGCTGATCTTCCGTGCCATTCAACAAATGTTAAAATTCCTTCTGGATTGAATTTAACGAGCTTGGCATTAAGGATTCTCTGGTTCGCACTAATCGAAACCTGATATGGTCTGATATCTATCTTGTGGATAGTGTACCTCCATGGGGTTGCTACTATCCATCCAGTGTGTTCAACAGGTTTAATTTCTCCGGTAAACTTATTGTATGAATAACCATACTCGTAGTTTTCCACAAAATTTACCCAGGCGACATACCAGATGATAAATCCAATAAACACCAGAACAGCTGATACAATAATTCCAATAAAGAAATTTTCTTTGTTTCTGGACAAAAAACTTAAATTGTTTGACATTTTTTAACCTCCTATAATTAATTGTTTTGTACATAATAGGATTTTCCTATTTGTCGCAGTATAGCATATTAATATAGATTGTCAATCTATATATAATAATTATAATTAATATATATGATTATTAATTTGATAATAAAATAGAAAACCGCCAGTGAATAGCGGTTAACTATCCAACTAGCGGTTGGTGACTTAGATTTCTCTTTTGAATGTGAATGTTTTATTAACCTCATCAACAAAAGGTTCTTCAATTTGAACAACTTTGAAATAAACAATCTCAATTTCTTCAGGTATCGTCATTATATCTCTGAAAAAATTTAATCCATCATATTTCCAAGTAGAATCATGATTTGCAGTTATTTCAAATTCATCATCATTCAAATATATTAATGATGATTCATAATCGTATGCAACAAGCATGTAGTTATTAGGATGCCAAAAAACAATTTTCGAAAACATATTTTTTTCGTTTTCGTCAGTCATTTTTAAAACTATCTCAAGAATCTTGTTTTGTCCTGAGAAAGAGGGAAGTAGATTTTCTGCTAAAGAAGCTAATACATTTTTTAAGGCAATATTATACTTTTCCATTTTTCTAGAGATTAATTTGAATTTATTTGAATTATTCTAGGCTCCATATAGAAGGCCAGAATGATTCAAATAAATTAAATAATGCTTTGACTTCAAAGAACTATATTTTGTTATATTAACATAGTAATATAGTATTGTCAATAAATGTATTTTAAACTGTTGTTTCAAGCTTAATTAATAGCTTTTTCTTTTTTAAGTAATTGAATTTTTAAATTAGAACCTCTATTATAACCTCCAGTTTTTCCATCACTTCTTATTACTCTATGACAAGGAATTTTAGGATTAAAATTTTTATTTAAAATATTTCCAACTGCTCTATATGCCTTTGGGTTACCAGCAAGTTTTGCCACTTCTCTATATGTTAGAACTTTTCCTTTTGGTATTTGTTTAACTATTATCAAAACATTATTTTTAAAGTTGTTTAGTTCAAGTTTCATGAAATTATTTCAATTTATTATAATATATTTATTATAATAAACTAGAACTCATGTAAGTGCAACAAAAAATTATAAGTTTAACCTCAAATTAAATATTTATAAAAAAACTTAAAAAATGTCTAAAATTAGACATTTTTTAAGTATAAACAATTAAAAAAAATTTTAAAATTATTATTTTAATTGACTAGTACAAAAAGCACAACGAGTTGCTTGGATTGGAATTTCACTAATACACTCAGGACATTTTTTATTAGAAGGATCAGCGGGTGCTTCCTTTTTACTTTTCATTATTAAGTAATTAACTGGTATAACTACAAAAAAGTAAACAGATGCAGCCACAAGAATAAATGAAATCAAAACATTAATAAAATCACCATACATAAACTTACTACCATTCAAGACAAAAGCAAGACTAGAAAAATCAGGAACCTTAGCTATTGCACCTATAATAGGAGTAATTAAATCCTTTACTAAAGCTGTTACTATAGTTCCAAAAGATGCACCAATAACTACACCTACTGCTAAATCAACAACGTTTCCTCTCAATATGAATTGTTTGAATCCTTTTAACATAAAATTATCATTATTATATATAATTACTAATTATACTAAAATTTTAAATAATTTAATAGATATAAAAAGTCAGTTACTTATAATATATGATTTATAATTCAATATTTATATTTTCTTTGGGAAAAAAATAGATAAAATAATAGATGAAATAAGTGCAAATATTATAATTCCAAATGAGAGTATTGAAGAAATATGTATACCTACTAAACCAGAAAGCATTTTAAGTCCTACGAAAATCAATATAAAAGATAATCCTTTTTGTAAATGATGGAATTTATGTAATATGTTTTCAATGAGAAAGAACAAAGCTCGTAGTCCCATAATAGCAAAAATATTTGAGGTAAAAACAATGAAAAGATTTTGTGATATCGCAAAAACAGCAGGTATGGAATCTACAGCGAAAATAATGTCCGTAAACTCTACCAACAGAACTATCATAAATAATGAGGTAAAGAAAAATTTCCCGTTTTCTCGAAAGAAGAATTTACCATTATGGTGATTTGTAGTAAAAGGTAAGAACTTTTGAGCAATTTTCATTACTTTATTATTTTTAAAATCAATATGCTCTTCCTTTTTATCCTTAAATAATTTTATTCCTGTGTATATCAAAAATGCACCGAAAATATACAGAACCCAGAAAAACTGATGGATTATAAAAGCACCAGCGGATATAAAAATTGCTCGAAAGATTATTGCTCCTAATATCCCCCAAAATAAAACACGGTGCTGGTATTTTTCTTCTAATTTAAAAAAACTAAAAATAAGCATCATGACAAACAAATTATCAACGGATAGCATCTTTTCAGTAACATAAGCACTAAAAAACTCTGCAGATAGTTCTTTCCCTATGAAAAAGAAAATTAACAATCCAAAGATAACAGAGATTACTACCCAAAATAAAGACTGATATAAAGCTGGTTTAAATTTTATTTTATGATTTTTCTTATTAAGAAATCCTAAGTCAACAATAAAAAAACCTATAATAATTACACCAAACAGAATTGATAAATAATCTTGAGCATTCATAATTAATATTACTTAAATTTTAATAAATAAAAAACCTGGTAATTAACCGGTTTTAATTGATAATGTTTCTCTGTTTAGTAATGCCCATATTAAAGGGACCAATCATTACTTCACTCCACAATATCCAAGGTTATTAATAATATATCATAAATTGTATTTTATGTATAATCATTTTAAGAATACCCATCTTTTTGATAACTTATTTGCTTCTATTTTAAATTGTTTTTTATTTAAATTATATTTTTCTGCAATAATATCTAATTTTTCAATTTTTCTTGGATTTCTAACCTCGGTAATTTTTAAATTATTATTAAATTGTTTTCCTAAAACTCTAAAAAATTTCCATCTAAGTGTATATTTTGGAAACATGTATAGAAGTCCAATATAAAAATACCTTTTTCTTAATGGAAAATCTAATTCATTATGTCCTGACCATTTAGCTCTTGTATAAGTATAAACAACGTCTGATATTTCACTCCATTTATTTATTAATCCCTCTGCTTCTTTTAATTCAGATAATTCATCTTCTATATCTTGCTTGTGCCAATTTAAATTGTTTTTAGGCATATCTAGATAAGAGTGCCATTTATATATAAAATTCATAATTTAATTATATACCAAAAATATCTAGTTTCGAAATTATATTTACTAAAAAAATAATCATTTTTAGATTTACTTATTTATTAATTAATCTTTTAACTTCATTTTCGAGTAAGGATATATCACCAAAGTGTTTAATATATTTACGATTATTTTTATCCATAATTTGATGCCATTGCTTACTCCAACCATTTCCTCCATAAATCAAAAGAGATTTATTTTTCTTAATATATTCTTCTAATTTTTCAAGGTATTCATTTTTTCTATTTTCTTTATAAATTTTAATTACTATTACAATTTCTGCTTGCCATTTTTGACTAGCTTTAAGTATTTCTTTTTCAGGAGTATTTACACCAAGTATCATAGGTTCATACCCATAAGATTTTAAAATAAGTGCTGAAACTTGAAGAGGTGTTTCATGCCATTCTCCTGAAATACATGCGAGTATAACTTTCTTACCATTTTTTGGTTCAGGAATTAATTGATTTAATGTAATCAATTGTTCTCGAACATGAAATGAAATTCTATGTTCGTCATGAATTTCTATATTTCCCGCAAACCATTCAGAACCAACATGTGAAAGAGCGGGGAATATAATTTTTTGAACTATATCAATAATAGGTGTATTTCTTAGAAATTCATTAGTAATAATTGCTTGAGCTTCCTTATGATAGTTGATTAGAAGTAGGTTGTAATATTCTTTCCAAAGCTCACTTGAATTTGTATATAGTCTAGGTTTACGAAGGGTATAAGAATGTCTTTTGTTATATTTACTTGCTTTTTTGAAAGCAAGAAGATCTTCTTGGTAGATACGACGGTGTCCACCTGAAGTTATAAATGCATTAAGTAACCCTTTATCCACCCATCTTTTGATTGTGGACTCATTTACATTCAACATTTGAGAAATTTGTTTTGGTGTGAAATGCACGTTTTGCATGTTTTTATATTAGCACATATAATAAAAATACCTAAAGTCGAAGTTAGGTAAATATTAAAAAGTAAATAATTAAAAAAAATTATGGAAAATAATACAAAAAATATAGTTCAAGTAGCGATAGAAGCTGGAACATTCAAAACATTAGTAGCTGCAGTAGAAGCAGCTGGTTTGGTTGAAACATTATCAAGTGAGGGACCGTTTACAGTTCTTGCTCCAACAGATGAGGCTTTTGCAAAATTACCAGAAGGTACAGTAGAAGCTCTTCTTAAAGATAAGGCAAAACTTACTTCTATTCTTACTTATCATGTTTTATCAGGTAAGTTTATGGCATCTGATGTAGTTACTCTTTCAGAGGCTACAACAGTACAAGGAAGCAAAATTAAAATTGATGCTTCAAATGGCGTAAAGATAAATAATGCAAATATAACTGCTACAGATATAATAGCTTCAAACGGAGTTATTCATGTCATTGATACAGTTCTTTTGCTACAGTAAGATAAAGGTTAAATATTATTAAATTAAAAAAATATATGAATAAATTAAATACAATTGAATGGTTAGTGTTAGTATTGGTTATAGTTGGAGGTTTAAACTGGGGATTAGTTGGATTACTAAATTTTGATTTAGTTGCTGCAATTTTTGGTAAAATGTCAGTTTTATCTAGAATTGTTTATACTTTAGTTGGTGTATCTGCTGTATATCTTATAGCTATAGCATCTAAGTTGAGTAAAAAATAATTTATCCAAGATTAATTAAAAAATCACTCTAAAGGAGTGATTTTTTAGATATTAATGTTTTATTTTTAATGTAGGATAATATTTAAATATAAATAAAGAAAAAATCGTCTTTACTAAAAAGTTAACCTTTTTAGTAAAGACGATTTAAATTAATAACAAACTATTTAGGCTCTTTAATCATTTTAGTAAGAGTATCACAAAAAATTCCTCGCTCTTGTTCTGATAGAGGTCTTAATCTTGATACACCTTCTACTCCATAACACGGAAGGTTTAACCATATACTATCTTTATATGGAGATGGGTCTATAAATACTATTCTTTGGACAACCAAGTCTCTTTTTTTAATGGTTTCCAGTATAACCTTAATAGTATTTTCAATTCCATTTGGTGTATCTATTAGACCACCTTCTTCATTATCTATTTCAACAAATATGTAGTATCTTGTTTTAACTATATTATCTTTATAATCATCACAAGCATGTAGGAGAAATACTGTAAGTGTGCTCATATCTATAATTTTTAAGGGTTAACATTATTTTACTTTAGATTACATTTTTATATTTTCTACGTCAAGTACACTATTTTTATATTATAACTTATTTATCAATATTAGGTTTATGAAAGTACGAGTTGTAAAAATTAACAAGGACCACCCTTTCTAATTTATCAATTTTAATAAATTTTGACTGAGTATCTTAGATAAATAAGTTTTTCTTGTAAGTTGAAAACACTTAATTTTCACAATAAAAAATAATTGATTACTTTAATTTAAAATTCATTTTTTCACCCAACTCCTCACAGGTTTTTTTTGCTGCAGCAAGAACTCCAGCTTTTACTGTTGGTCCATCATTAGTAATAGGTAACATCCCTCCGTCAGGTGGATACATAATTCCTATTTTAACTCCTGTTTGTTCTTGAATGAATGATAAAGCTTCTCTTTGACCTTCTTTACTTTGTATAAACTTTTTCAAAAGAGTAGCTGAACCAGTTTTTAAAGAAGCCCTATTTGGGATAAATCGAGCAAGCATACGACTAAATTTTGCATCTTTTTCTACCCCCACCATATTATCAAAAGGAACTTGTGGCAAAACTAATATGTCTGTCGGATTAAATTTTTTAATTATTTCTTCTATTGGAAAAGATTCAAGTATTGCACCATCTTGATATTGTTTACCATCAATTTCTATACTTTTTCTGTAAAACCATGGTAGTGCCATAGAAGCATGTACACATTCTATTACCCCTTTTTCTTTTGCGTTAAGAAATTCAGCTTGAGGGTTTTTAGAATCAGTAACATCTGTAGCTTGAATATAAAACTCAGTTGAATTTTTTTGAACGGCTTCAAGGTCTAGTTTTTTTGAACCATCCTTAACTACACCTTCCATAATTTCAGACATATAACTAACATCCATAACTTGTTTTATTCTTTTTGGGTCTTTTATCAGTTTTACTGGGTCAATGACTAAAAATCTATCTTCTGTACATTCTTCGTAATAACAAGATGCACCAATTAAACTTTGGTCTTTACCTGCTAATGCATAAGTTAAATCACAAGCTCCAGCAGAAATACCAACTGCTTGTTTAAAAGTGCCTTCCATGTATCCTGCATGAGACAAAGCGCTTAATTGTCCCATACCATATGAACCCGCCATACCACCACCTAATACAAGTAAAAGTGGCCTTATTTCTTTTCCTTCTCCATTTGGATCATCTCTCTTTTTTTTAATATTTTCTAATACCACTTCTAACATTTTATGCCACTCCTTATATTCGGTATTCATCTCTTTTTCAAATGTACCATTTTCTTGTAATTCTAAATGGTACATTTTATTCCATTCAGCGTTATCACGTAAGGCTTCATCATAAGAAAAAGCAGTTGCATCTTTTTCCGCATTACCATCAAGAATACGCTTAAATAAACCACGTTCTAAATACTTTTCTGCTTTTGATTCAAAACGTTGTTGATTAAACTCAAATTCTTCCAGATTAAAATCTGGGTCATCTTTATAAAGTTCTATGTACTTTTTTTTAGCTTCTTCTTTATTAACTTTTTGAGGAAATGATTCTTTCATAAAATTATTATATCAGACTTAAAAACATTTAGCTCACTTAGAAATACAAGTTATGGATGATTGATAAGGGAGAGATATTTAAATTTGCTGAGATTTTGTTGAAAGAGATTAGATTTTATTAGTTATATAACGTTCATAATATTAAAAATACATATATAAAAAGCCAATATGATTAATTGGCTTTTTGAGTAATTTTACTTTTAGGCTTACTCTTTTCCTTTTGCAATTTAAAAAACCTTGCAATGGTTTATTTATGTCCTCCCTTTTTTCCAAAGATACCTTTTGCAACTAAACCAAAGCCCATTCCAACTATAGCTAAGGTCAATAAAGCAAAAAAGATGTCTTTTATACTTTGAAGCCATGAATTGATTTCAAAAGCATATCCTTCTGGATCAGTTAAATGCCAGAAGAAAAGAATAATTAAGAAAAAAATAAAAATGGTTCCCAAAAACCAATATCGGTTTGTAGTAAACCTGTGCCAAAATTCTCTCATATTGATTATTATTAGTGATATAATATTCATTTAGTTTCTTAAATATAGTGTGTATATAATTATGAACAATTCAATTATGAAGCTTATATACATGCACCACATTAGTGCCTTGTTTCCTGTTTTTTTTCCTAAACGAGCATAGACAAATTGTATATAATTAAACATTACACACATAACAAGTGAAAGTCCTTCACTTGTTTGAGTAGAAATCAATGTATATATCTGAGATATTAGCCCAGCTATATTTGCGAAACCGGCAATCCAAACGTGAGTTTCAAGCTCAAAAATTTTTATTTTTTTCATCTTATAAGATTTTAATTGGTTATCAGAAGAAATATAAATTCCCTCTGAAAACCAATCAAAACCGAATATCAAAGAACCTACACTATATATACTATAGCATAATTGAGTATATTTGTCAATATTTAGATCGCTTAGAAATACAAGCTATGAATGATTGATGGGGGAGAGATATTTAAGTTTGCTAGGTTTTAATTAAGAGAGATTAAATTTTTGTTGCTTATTTAATTTAAGTGACTTATGATTTCTTCAACCGTCTCTTCTAATGTTTGATTACTAGAATCAATTACTTCCCAGTCTAGAGCATCTTTTTTCTCTGAAAATTTTTTATACAATTCTATGGTTCTTTCACGAAGCTCTTTATTATCTCCTCTATCATCAAATCGTTGCAAAAGATACTCGAGAGAGGGAAGGAGTAGGAATACTTTAAAATTTTTATCTTTGAAATATTCTGAATATTGCTCCAACAACTTTCTTCCTACGACATCATCAATAAAGACACTGAAACCTTTTTCTAAAAAGTTGGTTGTTATAGTGCAGGCATTCTTTACACTAAGGGAAAGTTGTAATTCCACTTCTTCGTTATGTGGCCAAGGTCTCACATATCCACCCACCACCATTGCTCGCAGCTTATCTACTTCTATAACAGCACTTCTTTCAAATTTCTTTGCTAGAGCTTTAGAAACTGAAGACTTACCGGCACCAGCGGGTCCCGTTATTAGACAAACAAAAGATTCTTTCATTTTTATATTATATCACAAATTAGTAACCCATTTAATCTAACAAAAAATCACCTTGATAAACAAGATGATTTTACTGGCTCATTTGGTATGTTGGATATGAACATTAAAAAAATGTGTAGGATTTTATCTTTATTTAATAACTTCCTATTATTGATTCTCCGTCTATTAGTGTTTGACCTACTTCTACATTTAATTTTACAGATTTAGGTAATATTACTACTACTTGTGAACCCAAAACTATTCTTCCATAAACTTCTCCTTTCTTTAATATATCTCCTGTCTCTACAAAACTCTGAACACGACGAGCAGTTATCCCAGCTACTTGAGATACTCCAACTGCGATTGATTCATTTTGAAAAACTATAAGATTCTTTTCATTCACATTAGCTAATCTTTCTACATTAGGAGAAGATAAAGCATTTCTGTGCTTACCCGGAAAATATTCTTTATAAACTATACTTCCATCAATTGGCGCTCGTTGAACGTGGACATCTTTTAAATCAAGTTCAATAACAATCACGTTATATGGAGGAGTTATTTTATGTATATCAAGTACATTTTCTATATCACCTTTAAAAAAACTAACAGAATTAGAGTCAACTGATTCAATATGTATAATATCACCATTAGCTGGAGATACAATAATATTACCTACTGGAATATTTCTATTTGGTGCACGATTAAAATATAAAATAAAAGCAAATAATATAATTAAAAGTGTAATCCCCATAATAATTATATATATATGTGTTTTTTCCATTTATTAATTATATCACAAGTTCATAACCCACCCACCTTCCAAAAAATCAGCTTGATTTACAAGATGATTTTGTTGGCTCGCTTGGTACGATGAATTACGAACAATTGATTAGGGTGAGATGTTTCCCTTTGCTGAGGTTTCGTTGAGAAAAATTAAACAATTAGTGTCCCTTGATTAAATAACATTTGCCACTTATCGTTAGTTTTTCTCCAAATAGAAGAATGTAACGAACTCATTTTAGTTCCATCAAAATTAACTCTATTTGTCTTAAATCTTGTTTGAATTATATTTTCTGATAAAATAATTAATTCAAAATCAAATAAAGTATAAAAAGGGGAGTCTCCTTTTGGTAATCTTTCTAAAATCATAGCTTTATTATATACGAGCCCTGAACTTCCGTATTCAATAAAATCATCAGATATTAGTTCGTTAAGTTTTTCAACAGAAGTTCTAATTTCTGGTTTAAGTAAATCTGTTTCTAATTTGTAAATTAGTTCTTTTAGTTCTTCCATAATTATAAATTATATTCCCAATAAGGTTGCCATTTAAAATCAAGACTTAGACATTCCTCTAATGTTTTACCTGTAAGAGTATCAAGTCCATATTGAGTAGCCCGATGTCCTACAACTAAAATTGTTTTATCTTCATACTTCTCTTTTATCTCATTATAAAACTCGTGAGTCCTTGCCATTGCTTGCTCATAGCTTTCTCCGTTTGGAAATGGTTCCTTAATAGCTTTAACTTTCATAGAAACTACTAAATCTTTTGATTTACCATCAAAATCTCCATAATTAAGTTCTCTTAATCTTTTGTCTATAATTACTGGTATTTTACCTTCAAATGCTATTTGAACAGTATCTGCTGCTCTTTTCAAATCAGAGCAACAAATTAAGTCCAATCTAATATCTTTAAAAGCTTCTGCTAATTTTTTTGATTGTTTAATTCCAAGTTCTGACAATTCAACATCTTTCCAACCAGAAGCAAGCTTGGCTTCATTATCTTTACTTGTAGAATGTGATGCAAAATATATTTTCATAAATTTATTATATCACAAGTTCGTAGCCCATTCATTCTCATAAAAAATCAGCTTGATTTACAAGATGATTTTGCTAGATTTCATATTGGGATGAAGCGGGAACCATAATAAAAAATTAACATAATTAATTACATATAAATTATTTAACAGAGTTTTCAATAAAAGTATGATATTCTTGATCTTCTTTTCCAATATGCTTTATCCACCATTGACCAACGTAGGACTCAATCTCAGTAATTAATTCTCTTGAATCAACTCCAGTTTTTAACTTCTTCTTAAAAGAAAAATAATTTGATATGAAATTCCTATGAGCTTTTTTGTGCTCGTATAATTTAGGATATTTATGTTCTTTCATATAATTTTCTTCATAAGTAAAGTGTTCCTTTATATACTCATCAAAGAAATTTATAGCATCTTTCACTTCTTTGGAATTTGCTCCATATGACATTGCGTAAACAATTTTATTTAATTGTGATAGCAATTTTTTATGTTGATCATCTATATAATTTTCACCTACTGACATATTTTTACTCCATTCAAAATATATTGACATATAAAATAATATATATAATACTAATTTTTATATTGTATCATAAGTTCATAATCCATATAATAACAAAAAATCACCTTGATAAACAAGATGATTTTGCTGGCTCCGAACTTGGGATGATGTTCGGAAAAGTATAGTAGAGTAGTATTATTTCAAAATTACGTCTTTTTCTATTTCTCCGTCTCTTACAACAATCATTCTTTGTGCCATTTTTGCAAATTCTTCTTCGTGTGAGACCATAATAATAGTTTGTCCTTGTTTGTGTAATTGGAGAAGAACTGACATTAAATCTTGAGACCTCTCAGTATCTAGACTTGCTGTTGGTTCATCAGCAAAAAGAATTTTTGGTTTTCTTACTACGGCACGAACTACACTCACTCGTTGTTGTTCTCCTCCAGAAAGTTGGCTTGGTAAATGGTCAATTTGATTAAGCATACCAAGAGATGTAAATAGTTTAATTGCATCTTTCTTTGCTTTTGCATAATTATCTCCAAGCATCAAGCTTGGTAATAATGTA
>JBBQGF010000011.1:0-20329 GCA_038322745.1 Minisyncoccia bacterium
TATGAAAATATAAAGAAGCCCGGAATCTGTAATTGATTTCGGGTTTTTATTTGCTTTTTAAGAAAAAATTGCTATACTACTCTTTATGGTAATACGAATGCGTCATACACGTTCCCATACAGGGAATCGTCGATCACATCACGCTTTAGAAGCAAAGACTTTTGCGGTTTGTTCAAATTGTGAAAAACCTAAAGAAACTCACATAGTTTGTAAAAATTGTGGCTTTTATCGTGGCCGTAAGGTTGTAGATGTGGTTAAAAAAGTTGAAAAGAAACAAGCTAAAAAAGCTTCAAAAAAATAGCACTAGGTTATAGGCATTAGCTGATATTCAATATTTGCTTGCGCCTAGAGCCTAAAAAGCTAAAAGCTAATTATTATGGCAAACAGGCACCTTTCACGTTCAATTGTTCTTCAGACACTCTTCGAGTGGGATTTTGCTGTCGAAAAAGACACAACCCCAGAAGAAATGCTTGATAGAAATATAGAAGAATTTGGACCAGGTCTTGATGACTCGCACTTTATGAGCGAGTTATTTTTAGGTATTGTAAAGAAAAAAATAATCATAGATGAGATTATTGAAAAAGCAGCTCCAGATTGGCCAATTGATAAAATTTCCATAATTGATAGAAATATATTGAGACTGGGATTATATGAGTTGTTGTTTGGAGACAGGGAACAAGTTCCTCCAAAAGTGGCAATCAATGAATCCATCGAGCTTGCTAAAAGTTTTGGTGGTGAAAATTCTAGTCGTTTTGTAAACGGAGTTTTAGGTGGAGTTTACAAGGAGCTAGGAGAACCAGGCAAAGATGATGTAAGTACAAAGAAAAAACATAAAGCTTTTGAGACTGACCCAGCTAAATTTCCAATAGAAAAAAAAGCAGGAGCTGTAGTTTACGCAAGAAATGAAGGTCATATTTATTTTGCATTCGTTCACGATGTTTTTGGATATTGGACACTATCAAAAGGGAGTATCGAAGATGGTGAAAATGAAGAACAGGGAGCAGTTCGTGAAATTAAAGAAGAAATGGGTGTAGATATAACTATCAAAGAACTTCTCGGACGTAGTGAATATATCGCAACTCACCCTGTGGACGGTAAAATAAGAAAACAGGTAATATTTTTCCTAGCTGAATCAGAATACGTGGAACTCACACTCGAAAAAGATTGTGGAGGTCTTAATGATGCAAAATGGTTTCCAATAGAAGAAATTGCCAATTTAAAAATGTATGACAATATGGTCCCACTTTTAACAAAAGCAATAGAGATATTAACAAAAAAATAATATTTAATTTCTAGCCAATATTCACTAGAAATTAGAAATAAATACAATGATTGATTTTTCCTTATTTGAAAAAAAGACGAATATAGTTTTCAAAAATAAAAAGCTTCTCGAACAAGCTTTTATTCACCGTTCTTATATCAATGAAAATACTGGTTCAAAACTTTGTCATAATGAACGTTTGGAATTTTTAGGAGATGCAGTTCTCGAACTTATAGTCACAGATTATCTTTATAATAAATATCAAGACCGTGATGAAGGGGAGCTCACTGCTTATCGTTCAGCACTAGTAAACGCTGTTATTATTGGAGAAGTTGCGCTATCTCTTGATATGAATGATTATCTACTTCTATCCAAAGGTGAAGCAAAAGATATTGGTAAAGCCCGTAGTTATATTTTAGCAAATACTTATGAAGCGTATGTTGGGGCAGTATATCTAGACCAAGGTTATGATATAGCTCGAGATTTTATATCAGATACACTTTTTGGTAAAATAGATACGATTGTTGCACAAAAATTATGGCGTGATCCAAAAAGTTTAGTTCAAGAAAAATCCCAAGAATATTTAAATATAACTCCTTCATATAAAGTTATAAATGAAGCAGGCCCTGACCATGATAAACATTTTACTGTCGGTATATTCTTTGGAGAAGAAAAAATTTCAGAAGGTAAAGGTCACAGTAAACAGGAGGCTGAACAATCCGCAGCAAGACACGCATTAGAAGTTAAGGAATGGCTAGATTAAGATGACACTTAAATCTATTGAATTATTTGGTTTTAAATCATTTGGTAGAAAAACACCATTATCTTTTTCTACACCTATAACTTGTATTGTTGGACCAAATGGCTCTGGCAAATCAAATATAGTAGAAGCAATAAGATTTGTATTAGGAGAACAATCAATGAAATCTCTCCGTGGTAAAGGGGGAGTAGATTTAATATTTAAAGGCTCAAAAGCATTATCTTCCTCAAATAGAGCAGGTGTAGTTATTACTTTTGATAATAGTGATAAAATTTTCTCTTTCACAAATAGTGGACTTGGAGTTTCTCTAGATTATGATGAGATTACAATAGGCCGCGAAGTTTTTGCTGATGGTGCAAATCGTTATAGTATAAATAATACTGAAGTTAGACTCAAAGATGTTATAGATTTATTGGCATCTGTAAATATTGGAAGTTCTGGTCATCATATCATCAGTCAAGGTGAAGCAGACAGAGTTCTCAATGCTTCAAATAAAGATAGAAGAAGTATGATAGAAGATGCTCTAGGTCTCAAGATTTACCAATATAGAATAAAAGAATCAGAAAGAAAATTAGATAAGACAATTATAAATATGAAAGAAGTGCAATCACTTCGTCGTGAAGTTGCACCGCATTTATCATTTTTAAAAAAACAGGTAGAGAAAGTAGAAAAAGCTCGTGAGATGAGAGAAAGTCTTCGAGATTTATATAAGACATATTTTTCAAATGAATCAACATACATTAGTAATGAAACCAATAAACTTTCTAATCTAAGAAAGACACTAGATGAAAAGGCACTGGTTTTAGATAGTAAAATTGCTGAATTAGAAAAAGTTAAAAACACTGATTTTATTGAGAGTGAAAATTTAAAAATTATCAGAGAAAAGGAAATTAGTCTATCTTCATTAAGGACTAAGTATGATGAGCTATCTCGTTCATTTGGCCGTATAGAGGGGATAATAGAAGGTATAGAGAGGCAATTTGCTCGTGTACCGCTAGTTAAAGAACGTATAATCAAAGAATCTGAATGGAAGTCTCTAGTAGAAGATTTGAATAGAAAGATAGACGAAGCAATGTCTCACGAAGATATTCCTAGTATTATAAATATTCTCAGAAATATAAAATCAAAACTAGGAGAATTTTCTGAAAGTGTTCAGGATGATAAAATTGAAATGCCAATACTTGGTGAGAATACTGAATATTTAGAAATGAAATCAGAAAAAGATAAACTCATAGGAGAAATATCTAATATAAAAGAAGAAGAGAGAAATATTTTAAATGAAATAAGTGAACTTAAGGAAAAAGAAAAAGAATCACAATCAGCACTTCGTGATAGTGAACGTGTTTTATACGACCTATTAAGAGATAGAAATGAAGTTACTTCTTCTATTCACTCACTTACTTTTCAAGATGAAAGGTTATCTCAAATTAAAACATCTTTTGAAATGGAACTCGCTGAAGGAGGAGTACTCATAGGTAGAGATGTCATAGTATATGCACAAATTAAAGTTGATGGTGAGATAATGAGAACGAGCCAAGAAGAATTACGTCGTAAGATTGAACGTATAAAAATTAAGCTTGAAGACTCTGGTAGTGGGGATGCAGGAGAAATAATGAAAGAATATGATGATACAGAAGAAAGAGATAAATTCCTTGCACATGAACTAGAAGATTTAAATAAAGGAATAGAATCACTTCGTTTGTTAATTCAAGATTTGAAAGAAACCCTGGATAAAGAATTTAAAGGAGGAGTGGAAAAAATAAATAAACAATTTCAAGAGTTCTTCTCACTTATGTTTGGTGGTGGTTCCGCTTTTCTTTCTATTACAATGGAGCATAAAAAGAAGAAAGTAAATGATGAAAAAGTATCTGAGAGTGACGGTATGGATGATAGTGATGAAGAAGAAGAGGAAGAAAATAATGAATTAGGATTTGAAAGGGGAATAGAAATAAATGTAACTCTTCCGCAAAAGAAAGTAAAAGATTTACATATGCTCTCAGGTGGAGAACGCTCACTTACATCCATCGCATTACTTTTTGCAGTATCTCAAGTAAATCCACCACCATTTCTAGTACTCGATGAAACCGATGCAGCCCTTGATGAAGCTAATTCTCGTAAATATGGAAACATGCTAGAGAATCTTTCAAAGTATTCACAGTTAATAGTTGTGACTCATAATCGTGAGACAATGTCACGAGCGCAGGTTCTCTATGGTGTGACAATGAGTTCCGAGGGGGTATCTAAACTCCTCTCAATCAGACTCGAAGATGCTACAACATACGCGAAATAAAATTTTAATATAAAAAAAATCTCAGAGTCTGAATTACTCTGAGATTTTTTATATTTATAATTATTTTTTTTAATTTAATTCACTCAAATATTGATTTACTGTTTGATTACTTAGTATAATTTTACTCGCAATATCTTTCCCCGCATATCTATAATGCCATGGCTCATACATATAACCAGTAATACTTTCTTTACCTTTTGGATAACTTTCAATAAATCCATAATCACTTGCATGTTCTTCCATCCATAATGCTTCAGGAATTTTTTCAAAATTATCTGAGGCACTAACATATTTAATTGATTGCCCAGTAACATCAACAGCAGTTCCTAGTTGATGTTCTGAATGTCCAGCTTTGGCCACTGCTATATCAGTATTTGTGTCACCATTTTTTATTTTATTTTCAATGATATATTTTTGGTCTCCATAACTTCTAAATCCAGAGCTAACTTTAATAATATATCCATCCTTTCTTGCTTTACTAGTCATTAATTCAAAAGATTCTTTTGCTTCTTTAATTAAACATATTCCAGTTTTTGTACTTGATTCACTTTCTATTTCTTGTAAATCTTTAGGAATATAACTAGAATCTATGAGACCAATATCTTGTCCTATATTAAGAAAAAACATATTATCATATTCTTTGCTCGGTTTAGGACATATTTTTGAAGTTATTCTATCAAGCTCTTTTATTTGTTTCTCTGTGTAAATACCTTCTGGTTGGAATTTCTTATTTAATTTAATAATTTTGCTTTCAGTACTTTTAATTTTTGAGCCTTCAAATTTAACTTCAAAAAGCATTCCGCGCATTGTATCTGTGCTAAAATATTGGTCGAAAATAAAATTACCCAGTGAATAAACAATAGTTTTATCTTTATATGTTGCAATATCCTGCATTACATGAGGATGATGACCTATAATCAAGTCTGCTCCATTATCTATAGATAATTTTGCAAGTTTTTCTTGTCTCTTATTGTGAATTTTCTTATATTCATCACCCCAATGAAAAGAAACAATAAGTACATCACAATTTGCTTTTGCATTTTGTATTATTTCAGGCAGTCTGGGATTACTTGCGAGAAGCACACCTGATGAATTTTCACTTGCTTGCATCCATTCAGGGCCTACATCTGAAAATCCAATAAATCCAAATTTAATATTATTTTTTTCTATTATAACAGGGGACTCTGCTTCATTTATATTCATTCCTGAACCAATTTTTTCAATACTCTCTGTTTGTAATCTTGAGAGAGTATCTTCAAATGCCATTTTATTCCAATCTCCAATATGATTATTTGCAAAGGATACTACATCAAATGAAGCATTTTTTATTGCAGAGAGTACTTCAGGATTCATTCGAAAAGAATATTTACTACCAACATTATTTCCCACATCTGAAATTGGACCTTCTAGATTAGCAAATAATATATCAGCATCTTTTATTTCTCCAATGTTATCAAATAATTTATTAAAATCTCCTCCAAAATTATTTTTTACAGATGATTTTACTCCACGGTCTAGCATCATATCTCCTACAAACATTAGAGTAGTATCTTTAATATTTGTAATTTTAGGCATATTATTATTTAATGATACTTCGGTTCTTTCTGTTTTTATTGTATTTGAGCTAATATTTTGTAATTTATTACTAATAGAAAATCCAATCAAAAATCCAATTATTGAGATAAATATAATACCTAATGTCCAGATTAATTTTATTTTCATATATTATTCTATTATATTATCAGGATTAACATAACTATATCCAAGTGAGTCTAGAGTAGATAGAAGTGCATCTAAATTTTGGAGTGACCATGGATGTTCATGCATAAGGATAATTGAACCATCATGTAAATCATCTGTAACATTTTTTATAAAAACTCCCACATCTTTAGATGATATTTCCCAATCTTTCGCAGTATCAGACCAATCCATAAATATCATACCATCATCTTTTATAATTTTTCTTATTTGCTGAGTACTTTCTCCATAAGGTGCTCGGAAAAATCTTGGATTATTTCCAGTTATTGTATTTATTAAATCACTGTTTCTATTTATTTCATTCTCTATAATTTTTATATCATTTATTTTTTTAAGATTTTGGTGGTTCCAAGTATGGTTTCCTATAGCAAAACCATCTTTGGCTGTTTGTTTTATTATTCCACTATTATTTTTATCAAACATTCCATTAATAAAAAAAATAGCTTTTGCATCATGTTTTTTTAGAATATTGATAATATCTAATGTCCTTTTTGTTGGACCATCATCTATTGTTAGAAGAACTACTTTTCTATTACCATTTTTTTCTATTGGAATAACAGTACTTCTATTTTTAATTATATATTTTTCAGTAATAACAGTTGTATCTATTTTAGATTCATTTAATGTTGTTTTATTAGAAACTGAAGTATTTTTTACTATTTCCTCAATAGGTGATTCCTTTTCTGAGTTTATTGTAATATCATTAATGGGGATAATTGGAGCTTCAATTTTCTTGAAAACAATAAAAATACCTATAATAACTATTATAGTAATAATAATTGGTGTAATTTTTTTTATTTTATTTATCATGCCAGAAATCAATTATATTGATTATACTATTTGGTAGTCGATAGTTTTTTTATTCATATCTGCTTCTCTAACTGTAAAATCAACTTTATCACCGAGTGTATATTTCTTGTGGGTTTTTCTACCTTTAATACTCATACTCTTTTTATCAAAAGTATAATAATCATTTGATAAATCTCTCATACGAACCATTCCTTCACATTTAGTTTTCTTATCCTCAATATATAACCCCCATTCTGTAACTCCAGTTATTACACCTTCAAATTTTTGACCGATTCGCGAAGACATGTATTCTACCTGTTTGTATTTTATTGATGAACGTTCTGCTTCCGCAGCTTCTTTTTCACGACTAGATGCCTCAATACTCATCTTCTCATATTCATACCATCTTTCTTTTGGAATTATATTTCCACTCAAATGGTCTTGGAGTAGTCTATGAACAATTACATCAGGATATCTTCTAATAGGGGAAGTAAAATGTGTATAGAACTTGAATCCTAAACCATAATGCCCAATATTTTTAGTAGAATATATAGCTTTAGTCATAGTTCTGATAATAGCAGTGTTTATTGTGTCACGTAGAGGATTCTTCTCTAGTTTGAGAATTAGAGAATTAATTTCCTCAGATGGGATTATTCCATTTACTAATTTAGTATGGTATCCAAGTTTTTTAAGAAAATCAGATAAATCTTTCATTCTATCCTTATCTGGTTCACCATGTATGCGATATAAAAAGACACCACCTAATTCATCTTTAGATTTAGACATATATTCAGCGACACGGCGATTTGCAAGTAACATAAACTCTTCTATCATTTTATTTGTATCTCCGCGTGCTTTTACATAAACTGAAATTGGAACTCCTTTGTCATTTAATTTAAACTTCACTTCTTCTTGCTCCAGAGATATAGCTCCTTCTTTAAATCTTTTTTTAAGAAGTTTTTTAGCAATGCTATCCATTGTAGATAATTCTGAATAAAATAACCCCTTTTTATCATCTAAGATTTTTTGTGCATTTTCGTAAGTAAATCTTTTATTTGAATTAATTATTGTTTTGCCAAACCATTGTTTGTGAACCTTTCCTTCAGAATCTATTTCAAAAATAGAAGAGAAGGTTAATCTATCAACAGCCTCGTTTAAACTACATAATCCATTTGAAAGTTCTTCTGGAAGCATAGGAATAGTACGGTCTACTAAATAAACCGAAGTACCACGCATTCGAGCTTCTTCATCGAGCTCTCCATTTAATTTTACATAATGCGATACATCTGCAATGTGAACACCTATCTCAAATAGATTATCATTTAGTTTTTTGAAAGATAAAGCGTCATCGAAATCTTTTGCATCTTCTGGATCAATAGTGAAAGTGGTAATACCTCTAATATCACGACGGTCTTTAAAATCTTTTTCACCTATTCCAATTCTTGCTATCTCTCTCGCTTCTTTTTCAACACTAATAGGGAATACAGCATCAAAACCTTTTTCAAGTGCTATAGCTTCCATTTCTGCATTGTGTTCCATGGGCATACCGAGAACTTTTACAATCTCACCAATAGGTGCTTTTTTTGCATCCTTCCATTCATTTATTTTTACAAAAACCTTTTGTCCTATTTTTGCACCATTCAATTTATCTTCGGGAATCAATATATCTGCATACATTTTTAAATCTGAAGGGACTAAAAAATAAATATTATTTTCCTTTTCTAGTATGCCAGCGTAGCCCTTTTTTGAGCGTCTTAATATTTCTATTACTTCACCCTTCTCTATTTCACCTACTTTTTTAGGATGTAGAATTACTTTGACTATATCTCCTTGGCAAGCAGTATGTAAGAATGAATGGTCGATTTCTATTACTTCATCTCTACCTTTAGACCTAACAGTACCAAAACCTTTATGAGATATAGATATTACTCCTTCTATCTCATTATTTGATATTTTTTTATTATGATTTGTATTTTTCACAATCGTATTATAGCATATATTTTATAAGGGGGCTTGCTCCATTTATATCTTTATGGTAGGATGCTTTTACATATGTTAAAGATAAGATTACAAAGAATAGGGCGTAAGAATGATCCAGCTTTCCGAGTTGTTTTAACTGACTCAAAAAATTCTACAAAAAGTGGTAGATTTTTAGAAATCCTTGGTTCATATAATTTGAAAAAAGGAGAAGTCATATTTAAAGCTGACCGCATAACTTACTGGATAAGTAAGGGTGCCCAGGTTTCAGATACTGTTCACAACTTTTTAGTTCACCAGAAATTGATTGTAGGAAAAAAGAAGAATGTGCTATCAAAGAAAACTCCAACTAAAGCACGCAAAGAACTTAAAAAATAATAATAAAACCCCTTCGGTGTAAATCGGAGGGGTTTTATCTTGCATACAAAAAGCTGTATGTGGTATATTATATATGAGCAGGTTGTAGTCGATACACTGCGTAAGAATTAATACTAAATACAACAATATGATGGCAGATGATAAAGCATTTCTAGAATATATCGTTAAAGCATTGGTTGACAATCCAAACGATGTCAAGATTGATCGAACAGTAGATGAGATGGGTGTTCTTATAACTATGACAGTAAATAGTGCTGATATGGGTAAAATTATTGGTCGTCAAGGTAATACAGCAAAGGCAATCCGAACACTATTACGTGTTATCGGTATGAAGAATAACGCACGTGTTAACTTAAAGATTAATGAACCAGAAGGAGGAAGAGTAGTAAATGAATACTCTACTGAAGCTCCTCAAGTACAACAAGCACAAGCACAAGCTCCAACTCCAATGACAGCAAGCGAAGCTTCAAAGTCAGTTGATGCAGCACTTGATGATCTTAAAGGAATCTAGAATATAAATTAAATAAATAAAAAAAGACCCCAAATTAAAAGAGGTGTCAGGCTTCGCCTGACACCTCTTTTAATTTGGGGTTGGTAATTAGACAAAGTATGTTAAAATATAATTATGCATAAAGGAATACAATCTTGGAAAAATCTATTAATATATTCTCTAAGCGCTTTTTCTACTCCTCTATTATTTAAAACTTTATTTGCTCCATGGCAAGGAGATACAGTAGGAGAAGGGTCACACCTTTCTTTTATTGAAAAGTTTATTTTCAATATATTTTCTCGTATTATGGGATTTGTCGCCAGAGTTATATTAATAATGATAGGTTTAGTATTTACCTTATTAATGTTTTTAACTTTTCCTATTTTTTTATTATTACCAATAAATATAAGTTCAGATTTTCTTATTAGTCTTGGAAGTTTTGGCTCAGAACTTTCTTATGGTTCTACTTATATATTAAATAAACACAGTAGTGATGTGATGAGTCATTCATCAAAAAAACTTTTTGGAAAAGAGAAAGTTTTGAGAATGATTGAACGTGGCTTATCCAAGGAAACAAATCATAATCTACTTATTGTTGGAGAAACAGGTGTCGGAAAGACCACTACTATTTCTTATCTAGGGCGTCTCGGATTATCAGGATTATCATTTAATGGCATAAGATATCATAGAGTTGTTCGACTAAATTTAGAGGGACTAACTGTTGAGGATTTAGACCATTCACTCCATGAAGCATCAGTTGCTTCAAATGTAATTGTAGTTATTGAAGATATTCATTTATTTGAATCAATTTATGAAAAATTGATTCATTATTTAGCGATGCCGCATATAGGTATAATTGTAACTACTGATTTCGGAAATTATGACTTAGTCTTAAAAAAATATCCAGATTTTATTTCAAAATTTGAAAAAGTTATTATAGAGCCAACAAATCAGGAAGAAACAATATCTATTCTCAAAAATAATATTAAATCTAATAGAGTTTCAAACGAAGAAGTATTAAAAGAAATTGTAAAACTTTCTGATAGATATATAGGCAATCAGCCTCAACCTCTAAAATCAGTTTTAGTTGTAGAAGAATTATTATCTCTCGGACGAAAAATAACAATCGATGATGTTCGCCAAGTAATTTCTGACAAAACAAACATGCCATTAGGGGCACTTGGGGATAATGAGAAAAAAGTTCTAACTGAATTAGAAGGTATTATGAAGAAAAAAATAATTGGCCAAGATGAAGCAGTAAAAGATGTGTCGAGTGCATTACGTCGTTTACGCGCAGGGATTTCTAACCCAAGTAAGGCCGCAGGAAGCTTTCTTTTTCTAGGTCCAACTGGTGTAGGTAAGACTTATACCGCTAAAATATTAGCAGAAAGTTATTTTGGTAGAAAAAATGCAATGATTCGTTTTGATATGAGTGAGTTCTCTTTACCTTCTTCTGTTAATTCTTTTACGGAACAAGTCACTTCTGTAATAGAAGAATTTCCTCTTTCGCTTGTGTTTTTTGATGAGATAGAAAAAGCAAATCGCCAAGTTCACAATCTTCTTCTTCAAGTATTAGACGAAGGGAGACTTACACGTTCAAGTGGTAGGGAAGTAAGTTTCAAAGAAGCATTAATCATAGCTACCTCAAACGCTGGAAGTGCAAATATTATTGCGAATCCAGGGTTAGATAAAAAATCTTTAATAAATATTCTCATAGGAGAAGATATATTTACACCAGAACTCTTAAATCGATTTAGTGATGTTATTCTTTTTGAACCACTTAGTAAAGAAAACATAAGAAAAGTTACAGCACTTCTACTTAGTGAACTAGCAGGGAGATTATTAACAGATAAAAGTATTACACTTGAAATAACTGATGCTCTAATAGATAAAGTTGCAGAAGCTGGATTTGACCCTCAGTTCGGAGCTCGTCCTATAAATCGAGCCATAGAAGAAATAGTTGAAAATAAAATTGCAGATTATATCATTTCTGGGAATGTAGGTGGAACAGTCAAAATATTATAATTAAGAATTAAGAATTTGCCCCGCCTTCGGCGGGGCAAATTAATTTGTATTTGTTTTATTGTATTTTTTGTTGTAATCTGTATTTAGTATTTCATTTATCACTTAAATCATAAGGCTTATAACTAATATATGAATTTTCATGTTGTAACATTATTCCCTGAAATGTTTAACTCTTATCTAGGAGAGTCTATTTTGGGTCGCGCAATAAAGGAGAAGAAAATCTCTGTGGATTTTGTTAATCCTCGTAAATTTGTTTCTGGTAAATACAAAAAAGTTTGGCCTGATGGCAATATCTCGGCACAGATAGACGAGCGTCCATATGCTGGTGGCCCAGGGATGGTGATGATGGCAGAACCAATTATTAAGACAGTGGAATCAGTTGTAAAAGGAATTAAGAATAAAGAATTAAGAATAAAGAATAAAAAAAATAAAATAAATTCTAAAAAAATGAGTAAGGCAAGACCTTACTCAAAAATTCTTGTGATTAATTTCGTCCCAAGTGCAGATAAATTTACGACAGAGATAGGGAAGAAAATATCTAAAAAATATACAGACATAATTTTAATCTGTGGTAGATATGAGGGGATAGATGCTCGCATGGATAAAATATTGAAGACTACAAAATATTCTATAGGTGATTATGTTTTAACAGGAGGGGAAATCCCAGCGATGGTTTTAATAGATTCAATTTCTCGTCAAGTTGAGGGAGTACTTGGAAACTTTGATTCTCGGGAAGAAGAACGAGTATCGTCAAGCGAAATATATACTCGTCCAGAAGTAATAGTTCACAATAAAAAGAAATATAAAGTTCCAGAAGTTCTACTTTCTGGTGATCATAAGAAAATAGAGGAATGGAAAAAATCAAAATAGAATCTAATGTGTGAGGCAAGGCCTCGCACATTACACATTAGGCCTCGCACATTAGATTATTATAAGAAAATAGAGAAAAATAGAAGAATGAAAAAATAAAACTAAAAAGAATTAATCTATTGACTAAAATTATAAAGTTTGGTTTAATAAAGAAAATTAAAATTCAAAGTTATGCCAAAGATTATTTTTATGCACGAAGGCAAGGTTGATATTAGTATCCCTACCTTAAAGAGAACAACTGAGATTGCTTGCGAAAGATGGGGTGATGAGATTGGTTTAATGAAACCATCATTTTATCCTACTAAAGAAACAGAGTTTTTTATTGTTGGTCCAGCCAATAAAAAAATGCCTGATTCTCATGATTGTGTAAATTTTGTTCGAAACCAAAATTTTCACTTCACAAATGTCCAAGGACTTATCATAATCGAGTCTTTAGATATGATTCACAATTTTTTACCATTTGGTTCTTGGACCATGGGATTTGATTATAAGTATCATCTCTATTTCAAAAAGAATTTCGGGCACATGATTGCCTGTTTAAGAAAAGATGAAAATGGGGAATATAGTTATCCATCATTTCCATGGGGAATGAACATCGAGAAAAATGAAAGAGTTCCCATTTTTAAGTAGAATTAGTTGAGTTGAAGGGCTGTATATAATATATGCAGCCCTTTTTATTATGTAAATTTATCTTAAAGTTGACAAAATTAACAAAATAATATAGGATACTACCCAGATTGACTAGATTGAGTTATGGGTATCAATCAATTATAAGCTCTAGGTATTCTCGTGTTTACACAAAATAACACCCATTATAAATAGTTTTCATCAACGAGGTTTGGTCACCTTGTTGTTTTTACGTTTTATAATCAGTAAAATTATTCCATTGAGAATAGAATAATTTTACTGATTATAAGTATTCATACTTATGAAAAAATCATCTACTGTAGAGAAGAAGTATTTTTCACGTTATAAAAAGCCGTTAGTCCCATTTCCAAATTTGATTGAAGATCAATTAAATTCTTTTTCTTGGTTAGTAGAAAAAGGTATCAAGGAAGTTTTTAAAGAATTTTCACCTATCAATGATTATTCTGATAAAAAATTTCAACTTGATTTCACTTCTTTCTCACTCGGGGAACCAAAATTTGATGAGGAATATTCAAAAATAAATAAGTTAACTTACGAGGGACCACTAAAGGCCCGTGTTCGACTTTTGAACAAAGGTTTAGGAACTTCAAAAGAACAAGAAATCTTTATGGCTGATGTGCCACTAATGACCAAACATGGCACATTTATAATAAATGGAGTTGAGCGTGTTATTGTTGGACAACTCACAAGAAGTTTCGGAGTATTTTTTACAGAATCAGAATCAAAAGGAAAAAGATATTTCGGAGCAAAAATAATTCCAGCTCGTGGTGTTTGGATTGAAGTTGAATCTGATTCTGATGGGGCAGTATATGTCCGTATAGATAAGAAACGTAAATTCTCAGTTGCGTCTCTACTTCGCGTACTTGGATTAGGAACTGATGAAGCTATTCTCAAAGCTTTTGGTGATGATGAAGAAATTCTCAAAGTTATAAAAACATGTCTTGAGAAAGATCCAGCTAAAACATTATCTGACTCTTATATTGAAATATATAAGCGTCTTCGTGATGGTGATTTAGCTACATCTGAAAATGCACGTGAATTTATGAATATCCTTCTTTCATCTGAACGTTATGATTTATCACCAGTTGGAAGATTCCGTTTCAATAAGCGTTTTGAAAAGAACATGGATGAGAAAGAAATGGAACGCCGTACTATTTCAGGAGATGATGTTGTTACTATAGTCAAGAATATAATAGCTTTAAACTCTGATATTCATTCAAAAAGTGATGATATTGACCATTTAGGTCAACGTCGTGTCCGTTATGTTGGAGAAATGTTCCAACAGAAAATCCGTATGGGTATGGCACAGATAAAGAGAAATGTTCAAGACCGGATGTCAACTATTGATGTCGGTACAACAATGCCTATTCAAATAATAAATCAACGTCCACTTCAAGCTCGTATCAAAGAGTTCTTTACAGCCAACCAGCTTTCACAATTCATGAACCAAGAAAACGTTATGGCTGAAGTTGAACATTTACGTATTCTTTCAGCACTTGGACCAGGAGGTCTTACACGCGAACGTGCAGGACTTGAAGTTCGTGACGTGCACACTTCTCACTATGGTCGCGTATGTCCAATCCACACACCTGAGGGTCCAAACATTGGTCTTATTTTGCACTTATCTACTTATGCCAAAATAAATGAGTTTGGTATTATTGAGACTCCTTATGTAAAAGTTAATAAAGGTAAAATTACAAAAGAAGTAGTTTATTTAAATGCATTAGAAGAAGAAAAATATAACATTGCTCATGCTGGTGTTGATTATGATGATAATGGAAATATCTTAGAGGATAAAGTTGAAGCTCGTCTTAAAACAAAGCCAGGTATGATAGACAAGAATGAGATTGATTATATCGATGTTGCAACAAACCAAGCATTCTCTGTTGCCACAAGTATGATTCCATTCCTTGAACACGATGACGCTCACAGAACACTCATGGGAAGTAATATGCAGAAACAAGCATTACCATGTATCATCCCTGAAATCCCTCTTGTGTCAACAGGTATGGAAGAACTAGCAAGTCGTGATTCTGGTAGATTAGTTATTTCAGAAGTTAATGGAGAAGTATCATATGTAGATGGAAAGAAAATTTCAGTTAAAGACGATAAAGGTAAAGAACATCATTATCCTTTGATTTCATTTTCTCGTACAAACAATTTCTCTATTTTCCACCAGCGTCCAAGTGTCTCACTTGGAGATAAGGTAAAGAAGGGAGAAGTTCTTGCAGATACAAGTACTACAGATCATGGACAAATTGCTATTGGTCAAAACGCTCTCATTGCCTTTATGTCATGGGGAGGAGCAAACTACGAAGATGCGATAATTCTTTCTGAAAAATTAGTGAAAGAAAGTAAATTTACAAGTATCTACGTTACAGAATTCGTATGTAATGTTCGTGATACAAAACTTGGACCTGAAATTACAACTCGTGATATTCCAAACGTTGGTGAAAATAAATTAAAAGATTTAGATGAAGAAGGTATTATTGTTGTTGGAGCAGAGGTTCGTGAAAACGATATTCTCGTAGGTAAGATTACTCCAAAAGGTGAGACTGAACTTACTCCAGAAGAGAGACTTTTACGTTCTATCTTTACTGAAAAAGCACGTGATGTAAAAGATACATCACTTCGTCTTGAACATGGCAAAAAAGGCCGTGTTACAGGGGTGAAGATTTTCTCACGTGATCAAGGACACAACCTAGAATCTGGAATTATAAAGAGAATCGTTGTTGAAATTGCTCAAATCAGAAATATCTCAGTTGGAGATAAGCTTTCTGGTCGTCATGGAAACAAAGGTGTTATCTCGGTTATTTTACCTGAAGAAGAAATGCCATTTATGGCAGACGGTACTCCAGTAGATATCGTTCTTACTCCACTTGGGGTTCCATCTCGTATGAACCTAGGACAGATTCTCGAAATGCATCTTGGTTATGCTGCACATACTCTTGGATATCAAGCTATTGTTCCTCCATTCTCATCAGCAACTGTTCCAGAAATTAAAGCGGAATTAGTAAAAGCAGGTATGCCAGAAAATGGAAGAGTTACTCTTTATGATGGACGTACAGGAGATGCTTTTGAACAAGATATTGCTATTGGTTACATGTACATGCTCAAACTTCACCACATGGTTGAAGATAAATTACATATGCGTTCTATTGGTCCTTACTCTCTAATTACTCAACAGCCACTCGGAGGTAAAGCTCAAGGTGGAGGACAGAGATTCGGAGAAATGGAAGTCTGGGCACTTGAAGGTCATGGTGCTGCTTACTCTCTACGTGAAATGTTAACAATAAAGTCTGATGATATTATGGGTCGCTCACAGACATTCGATGCGATTATTAAAGGTCTTCCAATTGGTGAACCAAACGTTCCAGCTTCATTCAATGTTCTATTGAATTACCTACGTGGTTTGTCTCTTGATGTAGATTTAAAAAAGTCGGAAGAATAATATAACATAATATATATATATGAAAATAATTGATACAACAGATTTTGATTCAATAACACTCAAACTTGCATCTCCTGAACGTGTAAAAGAATGGTCATATGGTGAAGTTACAAAACCAGAAACTATAAATTACCGTACAGGACGTTCTGAGCGTAGTGGACTTTTCGACGAGAGAATATTTGGACCAGAAAAAGATTATGAATGTTACTGTGGTAAATATCGACGTATTCGCTATAAGGATATAGTTTGTGAAAAATGTGGAGTTGAGGTTACTCGTTCTATTGTTCGTCGTGACCGTATGGGTCATATCGAGCTAGCTTCTCCTGTTTCTCATATCTGGTTCCTACGTGGAGTTCCTTCTCGTATGTCCACACTACTTCAGATTACAGTTTCAGACCTTGAAAAAGTTATTTATTTCGCTGGATACATTATTATAAATGTATTTACTGAAGAAAAAGAAAGTATAATCAAGAGCCTTGAAAGTGAATTTAAATCAAAAATTAAAAGTGCAAATAACGAAGAAGAAAAGGAAAAATTAAAAGAACTTCTTACAAGTACAAAGAAAGAAATTGGTGAAATAGTTCCAGGAAAAGTTCTAAATGAAATAGCATATCATCACTTTGGATTAAAGTATGGTAGTTGTTTTGAAGCAAGTATAGGAGCTGAGGCAATCTATACAATATTCAAAAATCTTGATTTACATAAATTAAAAGAAGAGACTCTTGCTATGATTCCAAAGGCTTCAAGTATCGATAAAGAAAAACTAGAAAAGAGAATGTCTCTTATTCGTTCAATGCTACATTCAGGCATTCGTCCAGAATGGATGTTCCTAACAGTTATTCCAGTTATACCACCAGCACTTCGTCCTATGGTTGCTCTTGATGGAGGACGTCATGCAACATCTGATTTAAATGACCTCTACCGTCGTGTTATAAACAGAAATAATCGTCTAAAGAAATTAAAAGAAATCGGTGCTCCAGATGTAATTTTGCGTAATGAAAAGCGTATTCTCCAAGAAGCAGTTGATGCTCTTATAGATAACTCAATTGCAAAGCAAAATGATTCACAAGCTGTTTCTGCTTCTCAGAAGCGTGCTCTTAAATCTCTTTCAGATAATCTTAAATCAAAACAAGGATTATTCCGTCAGAATTTGCTCGGTAAGCGTGTGGACTACTCAGGACGTTCTGTTATCGTAGTTGGTCCTCAACTTAAACTTAATCAATGTGGTTTACCTAAGCATATGGCTCTTGAGCTTTTCAAGCCATTCGTAATTTCAAAAATACTTGAAACAGAATTAGCATTCAATATACGTGGAGCAAACCGTCTTATAGAAGAAGGTGTTCCTGAAGTTTGGGCAATTCTAGAAGAAGTAATCCGTGGTAAATATGTACTTCTAAACCGTGCTCCTACTCTTCACCGTTTAGGTATTCAAGCGTTCAATCCTATTCTTATAGAAGGACATGCTATTCAAGTTCACCCCCTTGTTTGTGCTGGATTCAACGCCGACTTCGATGGAGACCAGATGGCTGTTTATGTACCTCTTTCTGAAATGGCACAAATGGAAGCTCGTGAGTATATGGCTTCAAATAAAAACTTACTTAAGCCTCAGGATGGTTCACCAATAGTACTACCAAAGATGGATATTATTCTAGGTTGTTATTGGATGACAAAATCAGTAGAAGGTGAGAAAGGCGAAGGAATGGCATTTGCAAGTCCTAACCAAGCGATTACTGCATTTGATTTAGGTGTAATTACCTTCCGTGCAAAAATTAAAGTTTTAGGAACTGATACTGCTCGATATTCTAGATTTGAAGGTAAGCCATTTGAGACTACAGTTGGAAGATTATTCTTCAATACTATTTTCCCAAATGATTTCCCATATTTAGATGAAGAAATAACAATTAAGCGTATGTCACTTCTTGTTGATGAACTTATTGTTCATTATGGTATTGATGCTACTCCAAAAGTTCTAGATAAAATTAAAGATTTTGGTTATCAATATGCAACTTACTCTGGTGTAACTTGGGGTATAGATAATGTTACTGTTCCAGAAGGAAAGAAAGAAATTGTTAAAAAATTCCGTAAAGAAGAAGAAACAGTTCGTGCTCAATTTGAAGAAGGTCTTCTCTCCGAGGATGAACAATATCAGAAAGTTATTGAAATATGGGAACATGCAAAGAAAGAAATTGAGAAATTAATTCCTGCAACATTAGATAAAAATGGTTCAACATATGACCTCATCACATCAGGTGCTCGAGGTAACATGGGTTCTCTTGTTCAGATGTGTGGAATGAAAGGTTTGATTGTAAATACATCAGGAGCAACTCTTGATTTCCCAATTATTCCATCATATATAGAAGGTTTGTCACCACTAGAATATTTCATTACAACTCACGGTTCACGTAAAGGTGCAGCCGATACGGCCCTAAATACAGCAAAAGCTGGTTATCTAACACGTCGTCTTGTTGATGTGGCTCAGGATGTTGTTGTAACAGAGGAGGATTGCGGAACAAAAAATGGTAAGAAAATATTAGCAGTCGAAGGTGCGTTTGCTAAATACATCCATGGACGCGTATTACTTGCTGACGTAAAAGGAAGTGATGGAGTTGTTGCCTTTAAAAAAGGTGCACTTATCATGAAGGAAGATGCACGTGTTATGGAAAAAATGGGAATCAAAGAAGCTCTAGTTCGAACTCCACTTTCTTGTGAGACAACTCATGGAATCTGTCGTGTTTGTTATGGACTTGATCTTGGACGTAACTGTATGATTGAACTTGGACAAGCAGTAGGAATTATTGCCGCTCAAGCTATCGGAGAACCAGGAACACAGCTTACTCTTCGTACATTCCATGCCGGAGGAGTTGCTACTGTTGATATTACTACAGGTCTTCCTCGTGTTGAAGAAATTTTTGAAAGACGTATTCCAAAGAATCCAGCTATTATTTCTCAAACAACAGGTGAAGTTATTGATATAACTGATAATGGAAAAGAAAAGATTGTTAAAGTACTTTCAGACTCAAAAGCTGATGGAAAAAACAATGAAATAGAATATACTGTTGCAAATCGTCGTCAACCATTGGTAAAGGTAGGTTCACATGTTAAAAAGGGAGACCTTCTAACAGATGGTTCTGCTGACATAAATGAGATTGTTAAATTTGGTGGAAAAGAAGTTGCAGAAGAATATATCGTAGATGAAATTAACAAAGTTTATGATTTACAAAGTGCTTCAATTTCTAGAAAACATATTGAAATAATTATTCGTCAAATGTTCTCACGTAAAAAGATTAAAGACGCAGGAGATACAACATTCTCACCAGGTGAAATAGTAGAAAATATTGAACTTATAGAAGAGAATGATCGTGTAAAACTTGAAGAAGAAAATGGCAAACCAGCTGAAGCTACTACTATAGTTCTAGGAATTACAGAAGTATCACTTACTACAAAAAGTTGGCTCTCTGCTGCTTCATTCCAAAATACAAACCGTGTTCTTATAAACAATGCTGTTCGTGGTGGAGTTGACAATCTACGTGGACTTAAAGAAAATGTTATTATCGGTGGACTTATTCCAGCTGGTACAGGTTTCGGGGTAGAGAAGATTCGTAAAATAAAAGAACCAGTAAACACAGAAGAGA
>JBBQGF010000012.1:0-18071 GCA_038322745.1 Minisyncoccia bacterium
TGATATTACAAGCTTCTTTGGCAGTCACCCTGGTGGTAATGGTGCGATGGCAGCTACTTGTGGTACAGATGCCACCTCTGCATACAATTCAAAAGATCCATATGCATCAACTAGTGTTGGTGGAAATAATCATTCTTCTAAGGCAAAAAGTATGCTAGATCAATATTTTGTAGGGAATTATAATCAAAAATTTACATCTAAAATAGATAATGGAACGAATCCTTTACCCTCAGGTGCAGGAACTACAGTTCCTGCACCTTCTACAATTGTTCTTAACCCAACAATAATTCCAAAACCTAAACCTGTTATTACATCAAACATAACTCTTACCTTGGCCGAGCTTTCAAAACACAACAGACAGAGTGATTGTTGGCTTTTGATTAATAATAAAATATATGACATCACAAGTTTCTTTGGTAGTCATCCAGGTGGAAATAGCAAAATGGCAGCCACTTGTGGTACTGATGCAACTGCTGCATATAATACGAAAGATCCATACGCTAGTGCTGGTAGTAATGGAGGAGGACATTCATCAAATGCTGCAAATATGCTCACAAGTTATTATATTGGAAACTTAAATCAAAATGTTACAAGTAATGTAGTCCAAGCAGTTAAAACAGTTGTCCCTGTGGTAAATACTAAAGGGGGAGATTGGGAAGATGATTAAAATTTATGTCTTTTAATAATCAAGGTAATACATGGGAAAAAGAATATAGAAATCCAAAACTTGTCACTAAAAATGATGGACCACAAGCAGACACTTTACGTTTCTTAAAATTCTTAAAAAAAGATAGGAAATATAAAGTAGAAAGTAGAAATATTTTAGACCTTGGTTGTGGTACTGGGCGCAATTCAAATTATTTATCAGAAGAGGGTAATAAAGTAATAGGTATTGAGATTTCAAAAACAGCTATAAGTCTCGCAAAGACTCGCGCAAAAGAACTAGGCTTAGAGGTTGATTATAGAACAGGTGATATTGGTAAAAAATATGAAATAGAAGATAATTTTATTGATATTGTTTTAGATGTAACTTCATCAAACTCATTAAATGAAGCAGGTAGAGAAATTTATTTGAATGAAGTAAATCGTATTTTAAAATCCAATGGATATTTTTTTGTTCGAGCCCTCTGTAAAGATGGAAATAAAAATGTAAAGAATTTATTAAAACAAAATCCTGGCGAGGAATATGATACATATGTTATTCGAGAGATAGGGCTTACTGAGCGTGTTTTTTCACGTGATGATTTTATAAAAATGTATGGGAAATATTTTAAAATTTTACATTTAGAAAAAAAGACTAGCTATACTACTTTCAACGACCGTATCTATAAACGTGACTATTGGCTAGCTTATCTGACTAAATAATTCCCACATGTCCGACATGTGGGAATTATGATATACTTAAATATATGGCAAAAAGAAAAATTCCTTTTCTAAGAGGTGAATATTATCATGTTTATAGTAGAGGGAATAGCAAGCAAAAAATATTTCTAGATGAATCTGATTATAGACATTTTATTAAATTGCTTTTTATTTGTAATTCTAAAATAAATTTTAAATTTAGAGATAATATTGTTGATATTAAAATAGATGCTTTTGAATTTGAAAGAGGGAAGCAGATTATTTCCATTGGGTCATGGGTTTTAATGCCAAATCATTTTCATATTTATTTAACAATAAATCCCCACATGTCGGACATGTGGGGAAAAGATGAAAGGAATTATATTTCTGAGTTTATGAGAAAGATTTTAACCTCGTATGTAAAATATTTTAATGGAAAATATCATAGAACCGGAAGTTTGTTTGAAGGGTCATTTAAGGCGGTGCATATTGAAAGTGATAATCAGTCTAAGTATCTTTTTTCTTATATTCACTTAAATCCTATTAAACTTATAGATAAAGATTGGGAAAAAAATGGCATAAAAGATAGTAAAAAAGCTTTAGAATTTTTAGGTAAATATAAATGGAGTAGTTATTTTGATTATAAAGGTATAAATAGGAAAGAAAATAAAATTCTTAACCTGGAAGATTTTTTTAGTTATTTTAAAAATATTAAAGATTTTGATAAAGAAATTTTAGAATGGTTGAAACACAAGAAAGATTAAATTTCCCACATGTCGGACATGTGGGAAGGTATATCACTAAATAAAAAATGCTATAATATCTATATGGATATAGTAAAAAAAGATAATATTGGTGTATTTGATTCAGGGTTGGGTGGGCTTTGGATACTTAAACATTTAAGGGAGAAATTACCCGAATATAACTATGTTTTTCTTGGTGACCAGTTAAATGTTCCTTATGGTGGTAAGACACCTGATGAGTTATTTGATATAGCTGTAGCAGGTCTGGATTTTCTATATGGTAAGCAAAACTGCGCGGGAGTTATTCTTGCTTGTAATACGATATCATCGACTATATATGATAGACTCCGTGATTGGAAAGATGAACACTATTTTGGAAAAATACTTTTTGGTATTGTTCGTCCAACAATAGATGCACTATCTGCAGATGACCACACTGTTATTTTTGCAACAGAGAGAACATGCCAATCAGAAATATATGAGAATTTTTTTAAAACGCATTTGAAAAATTATATCAAAATTCCATTACCAGAATTAGCAAATAAAATAGAGCGAGGTAGTGATACACTTTCTTATATATCAGAATTTAAAGATAAAGTCTCAGTTGATTTTACAAAAGGTGCACTTCTATGTACTCATTATGGAATAGTCCGCGAGGATTTTAAAAAAGTATATCCACATATTAATCAGTGGATATATCAAGAAGAGATTATTCCAGTTTACATGGCAGATTATTTTAAAGAATTTCCAGAACGTGAAGCCTTTTTCAAACATGGTGGAAGTTTATCTATATTAGTAACAAAAGAAAATGAAATCTTTAATAACTTTAAAAAAGATTGGTTTGGAGAGGATATAAAATCTGAATTAGTAATTTTATAAATAATTTATTATGACAAACGATAAATTTGAAACAGAATATAAGAAGTTAAATGATGCTCAGCGTGAAGCTGTGAAAACTATCGATGGCCCTGTTATGGTAGTAGCTGGACCCGGGAGTGGAAAGACTCAGATACTTTCACTGCGTGTCGCAAACATTTTAAATGAGACAGACATTCCACCACATGGAATTTTATGCCTTACTTTTACAGAAGCAGGTGCTGTAAATATGTTGAATCGTTTAAAGACAATTATAGGGATAGAAGCCTACAAGGTAAATATTTTTACATTTCATGCTTTCGGTACGAATATTATTAGTCGTTATCCTCAATATTTCTTTAATCACGCTAGTCTTTCTCCTGCAGATGAATTAGTTCAGAGAGAAATAATGACTAAAATATTAGAGTCTCTTGATCACAAAAATCCCTTTGCAAGTTACCATCCTGAAGAGGGCTATGTTTTTTTGAAGGATATATTATCTAGAATTTCTCAAATTAAAAAAGCTGGTATAAGTCCAAGTGAATTTAACTCAATTAATTTACATAATAAAATAATATTGAACCAGATTAATAAATTGATTGGTGAAGTCTTTGTAGATAGATTGTCTACTAAAATTTTTCCAAAGATAGAAAAATTAATAAAAGACTGGGAGGGGATAGATATATCAAATTTTCCATCAGATTATTTCAAACCAATATCTCTACCATTAATTACAACACTTAAAAAAGCATTAGATGAATCAATCTCTGAAAATAAAACAGGACCATTAGGTGAATGGAAGAAAAAATATACAACAGGAACAAATGAAAATATTATTTTAAAATCATTTGAAGGAGATGAGAAATTAGAAAATCTAGGAATTATTTATAAAAAATACAAAAAAGAACTATTTGAACGCGGTTACTTTGATTACGATGATATGATATTGGAAGTGATTGAAGCTGTCAAAAAAAATGAAAATCTAAAAGCTGAATTACAAGAGCAATTTTTATATATTATGATAGATGAATTTCAAGATACAAATGATGCTCAGATTAGATTGATTCGTTTATTGATAGATAATCCTGTAAATGAAAATAAACCAAATATTATGGTAGTAGGAGACGATGACCAAGCAATATATAGATTTCAAGGAGCTGATGTTTCCAATATTATGAATTTTCATGAAAATTATGGTGGAATAAATAAGCCCATAGTAATGACAGAAAATTATCGTTCAGGACAGAACATATTAGATTTAGCTCGAAGTATTATAATAACTGGGGGTAATAGATTAGAAGGAATTGTTCCTGGTATAAACAAAGAATTAATATCAAGTGGTGATGAAAATAAAAAATACAAAGGGGAAATAAAGAAATTAAAATTTAAAACAAAAGAACATCAGTATCATAATATTGCACTCAGAATAAAATATCTAATAGAAAAAGGTCACAATCCTAAAGATATTGCTGTCATTTCTCGTAAACATAGAGAACTAGAAAATCTAGTTCCTTTCATGCACCACTTCAATTTACCAATAGTTTATGAGAAACAACAAAATGTTTTAGCGACTCCTCATATTCATCAACTGATTGAGATATGTAGATATCTTGATAAAGCTCAGGGCGAAACTCCATCATCTGGTGATTCTCTTTTGCCTGAAATATTATCTTATCCATTTTGGGGAATATCACCTCGAACTATTTGGGAGATATCGTTAAAGGCCAAATCAAAGAGAGATGACAAAGAAGCAGATATTTCTTGGCTATCTATAATGCTGGAACATAATGATAAAAAAGTAAGAGATATTGGAGAGTTTTTTGTTTCATTATTAACTAGAGTAAGATACGAACCAGTAGAATATATTTTAGAAAGTTTAATTGGAGCAAATATTCCTCTTATTCCAGATAATGGTAATGATGAATTTATAACAGACATAGAGAATATAAATACAAAATTTGTAAGTCCTTATAAAGATTTTTATTTTAATAAAAATAAACTTGAAAATAATAAACCAGAATATCTAAGATTCTTGTCAGGACTTAAATTTTTCATCAATGCACTACGAAATCATAAAGGGCAAAGTTTATTGAAAGTTTCTGATTTAATAAATTTTGTAAATATTCATGAGAGTAGTGATATTCTTCTCAATGATACTAGTCCTTTTACAGGAGCTGAAAATGCAGTTCAGCTAATGTCAGCTCACAAATCAAAAGGCTTAGAATTTGATACAGTTTTTCTTCTTTCTTGTCAGGATGATAATTGGTCAAAAGGTGGTATGAGAAACAAAATAAGATTACCTGAAAATTTACCAATAGAACCAGGAAGTGATGATGGAGATGATGATTTAAGACTATTTTATGTTGCATTAACTCGTTCTAAAAAGAATCTTTATCTATCTACATATTCTCATTCAAACGACGGAAAAGAATCTGTTGAAGTAAAGTTTTTAAATAATGAATTAGTAGTAGATGACAAAGAGATTCATGATGAAGATATAGATACGAGTTCTATTCTTGAAACAACAACCCCAAATTATACAGACAAAGTATACATAGAAAGCGAGAAAGCATTCCTTGCTCCACTTGTTGAAAATTATAAATTAAGTGCTACTCACTTCAATAATTATTTAGATATTTTCTACAAGGAAGGTCCTATTACATTTTTTGAACAAAACTTGGTTCGTTTTCCTCAACCTATGAGTATCTCAAATGTATTTGGTAATTCTATTCACAAGACAATGGAACTATTTCTTTTAAAATATAAAGAAAGTGGAAAAATACCAAGTAAGGAAGATGTGATTAATTTATTTACAAAAGATTTATCAAAAAAAAGAATCTCTTCCCTCGATTTAGAAAAATATTTAAAGAGGGGAACTGATGCACTCGAAGTATTTTATGATGAGAAAATGACAGATTTCAAGATGGCAGATAGAAGTGAAGTTGATTTTTCAAACGAAGGAGTTGTTTTAAATGATGCTCATATTACTGGAAAGATAGATTTACTGAGGATTGTCGATGATAATTTTGCTGATGTGTTTGATTTTAAAACAGGAAATTTTATCTCAGAAAAAAATAAAACAGATAAGGATAAATATAAAGAGTGGAGTTATAAAAATCAGATAATTTTCTATAAATTATTGATTGAGAATTCAAAGAATTATAAAAATTACAAAATGAGGAATGGTGTATTTTTATTTGTTGAGCCTGAAGTAACCAAAGGAATTCCAATTATTCATGAAAATAATATAGAATTTACCGAAGAAGATGTAATTAAAACAAAAAAACTAATAGAAATTATTTTTAATAAAATTAAAAATCTAGACTTTGTAAATGTTGATGCATATCCTAAAACAATTAAAGGAATTGCCCAATTTGAAGATGACTTACTTTCCTCTAAAATCTAAGTATTTCTGCTAGTCCCACTCTTGTAGAAATTAGAAGGTTCCCATTTGGAATATATGGTAGAATTAATATATGAAAAAAATAACAATACATAGTCATGTAGTTTCTTATGATGAATCACACGAGAGGCTTAATCATGCAATAAAATATTTAGAAGATAAACTTTCCAAAGATGAATCTGAAGTTTTTTTTGAGAATACCCATAACCATGAAAATACTTATTTACAAGATGATAATCATACAAAATTGAAACTTAAAAAAGAAAATAATGAATACACCCTCTCTCTTTTTGAGGACTAAATTTAGATAAAATAGAAAATATACCCCTTGAATCTATTATTGAAAAATAGCATTAAATATTGTAGTATGTGATATATGGAAGAAATACAAAAAGGTAAAGAACACCCACTTTCAGTTGTTATAAATAAAGCAGTAAAGATTTTTACTGAGCTTGGTTTTGAAGTGGCCACTGGTCCTGAACTTGAAGATGTATTTCATAACTTTGATGCACTAAATGTTCCCAAGGATCACCCTGCACGTGATATGCAAGATACTTTCTATATAAAGGGTGATATTGATAAAGTTTTAAGAACACACACTTCTTCTGTTCAAATTCGTTTTATGGAGAATTTCGCAAAGAGAGGTGGAGAAGTTCCATTTGCTATTATTGCTCCAGGAAAAGTTTTTCGTAATGAAGCAACTGATTCAACTCATGAAATGCAATTTTATCAAATAGAAGGACTTGTGATTGGTAAGGATATAAATATGTCTAATCTAAAAGGAGTACTTTCATATTTTTATAAATCAATGTTAGGGGATGATACAAACCTTCGTTTTCGTCCTAGTTTTTTTCCATTTACTGAACCATCCATTGAGTTTGATTTAAAATATAAAGGACGCTGGATAGAGATGGGAGGTGCTGGTATGGTACACCCAAAAGTACTGGAAGGATGTGGAATTGATTCCAGTAAATATCAAGGTTTCGCTTTCGGTCCAGGACTTGAGAGATTGATGGTTATCAAATATTTAATGCCAGATATTCGTCCAGCTTATCAAGGAGACTTGAGATTTAATCAATTATAATAATTATGAAAATTTCTTACAATTGGCTGCAAAATTATTTTGAAGAAAAATTACCAGAACCTAGTGTGATTGCTGATGGGATTATTTTTCATTCATTTGAAGTAGAAGACACAGACGTAACTGATACTGATACTGTCTTTGATATTAAAGTGTTACCAGATAGGGCACATGATTGTCTCTCACATTTTGGTATAGCAAAAGAAGTTTCAGCTATTTTTGATTTAAAAATAAAAGATAAGATTTATAAAAAATTTGAACCAAAGCAAACAAACTTAGAAATAAAAGTTGAAGATGATAAATGTCTTAGATATATGGGACGAGTAGTCAATGATATCAAGGTTGGTGAGAGTCCATTATGGCTAAAAGAAAAGTTAAATATAATTGGTCAAAAATCAATAAATAACATTGTAGATGCTGCAAACTTTGTTATGTTTGATTTAGGTCAACCTATACATTGTTTTGATTTAGATAAATTAGAAAGCAAAAAGCTTATAATAAGAAATGGAAAAATTGGAGAAAAAATTACAACTCTAGATAAAAAAGAAATAGATTTAGATGATTCTATTTTAGTTATTGCTGATGAAATAAATCCACTTGCAATAGCAGGTATAAAAGGTGGAACAAAAGCAGAAGTAGATAGTAATACCAAGAATATAGTAATAGAAGTTGCTAATTTTAATCCAATTACTACAAGGAAAACTTCAAAGAAAATAAATATTTTAACTGATGCAGTAAAGAGATATGAAAATGAACTTTCACCAGAACTATGTACAGATGTCATGGATGCTATTTCAGATTTGATTTATACATTAGTTGGAGGTGAAGTTGAAGATATAATAGATATTTATCCTAAAAAACCTGAACAGAATATTATAAATATTTCAGTAAATTATATAAACAAAAGACTAGGTTCTAGTTTTAGTAAAGAAGAGATAGAAAGTATTTGGAATAAATTGAATTTTAAATATACAGAAAAAGATAGTGAATTTATTATTACAATCCCTTATTTGAGAATTGATTTAACTGGCCCTCATGATTTAACAGAAGAAGTAATTAGACTTTTGGGCTATGATAGACTCGAGGGAAAATTACCCGAAATAAAACTAGAAAAAAAAGTAAATGAGGTTTACTATAAAATGCTTTTTGCTCGTAATCATCTCCTGTCACAAGGATATTCTGAGGTTATGACTTATGTTTTCCGAGATAAAGGAGAGCTAGAAGTACTTGCTTCCACATTAAACAAAAAATTTATAAGGAGTAATATTACAGATGGATTAAAAGAAAGTATTAAATTAAATATATTAAATACTCCACTTCTTGATGTAAACAATATAAAAGTTTTTGAAATTGGAACTATATTTTTGAAAAATAATGAAGAAATGCATGTTGCTTATGGAGACAAGAAGGGAGTTGTTGAAATGACTCTCGATGAATATTTTTTGAAGAATTCATCAGAAGAAGTTATAAATAATTTATCCTATGATAATTTTATTAAATTTATTTCTCATCAAGAAAATAATAACAGAAAGGAATTCAAGACTTGGTCAGTTTATCCATTTATTTCTCGTGATATTGCAGTGTGGGTTCCAAAAGATTCTGATGAAAATGAACTTATAAAGATTTATAAAGAATACGGAGGAGAACTTCTTGTTTGTGAACCTCGAAAGTTTGATGAATTTACAAAAGATACCCAAACTTCATATGCTTATCGATTAGTTTTTCAGTCACATGAAAGGACATTAAAAGATGACGAAATAAATCCCATTATGGAAAAAATAAATATAAAAATTTCATCTTTTGGATGGGAAGTTAGATAATTTTTTGAAATAAAAAATTATCTAAAAGTTATCCACACTTATATTAAAAAACAGTAAAAAAGCTTACTTTTTTGCTGTTTTTTTAATATACAAATGATATAATATAGTTGTATTATGCACGAAGAGAATAATAAAAAACTTTTAGTATTTGTAAAGAAAATTTTGACAAAAATCAAACCAAGATTTTCTTTCCATTATATTGCTTATACTACCCTTATTACCTTCGTTGTCTTTTCTATTGTTTCAATTGTATCAGCTACAACTCCAAATCCTGGACATCCATGGAGTGAACTTGGAGATGGAGTTTTTACTGTAGCAAATACTCAAACTTTAAATCGCACTTATACTTTTCCAGATGCTAACGCTACTATGCTTACTACAAATGCAACAGTCACCGTTGCTCAAGGTGGTACTGGTATTGGAACTCTCGCATCAAACGGAGTCCTATATGGAAATGGAACAGGAGCAGTTCAAGCACTTGCTGTAAATGCTGGTGCAACATTGTGTCTAACTCAAACAACAAGTGGTGTACCTACTTGGGGTGCGTGTGGAGGAGGAGGTAAAGTAACTGCTATCGGAGTCACAACAGCAAATGGAGTTTCAGGTTCATCAAGTGGTGGTACAACTCCAAACTTAACTATTACACTCGGAGCTATCACACCAACATCAGTAAACTCTGTTGTTATTTCTGGTTCAACAACTCCTACACTTGCAGTTACAGGAACTTCATCGATCACAGGTGCTAACACCGGAGACAATTCAGCAAACACTACATACGCATCAGACTACAGATTAGCCAACTTTGTAGCTGGTACAAATTATCTTGCACCAAATGGTAATGGCTCCGCTCTTACTGGCTTAACAGGAGGTCAAATTACAGGAAACATTTCAGGTAGTGCAGGGACTTTAACAACATCTCGTAATATTTAGGGTGGAGCATTCAATGGTGGAGCTGATGTAACAGGTATTATTGCTTCAACATATGGAGGAACAGGTAATGGTTGGACAAAGTTTACAGGCCCAACAACAGCAGAGAAAACATTTACTCTTCCTGATGCATCAGCAACAATCTTAACAACTAATTCTCTTGTTACAGTTCCACAAGGAGGTATAGGTGCAAATACTCTCGCATCAAATGGAGTTCTATATGGTAACGGTACAGTTAATGTTGCAGATAAGATGACCGATGCACTTGCGGGTAATATATTTGAAAATAAAGTGCAATCTATGGTTGTAGATAGTGACCAAAATGGATTTACAATTCTAATAGACAAAAATGCACCGAGAGATTTGCGTTATTCTTGGAATGCTTTTGCTGTGAAAGATGCAAAAGTGTTTGAAAGTGTAATAGAAGGTCTTTTTATAGAAATGCCATCAGAAGTAATTATTAAACAAGTAGAAAATAAAAATCCAGTAACACCAAGTGAAACTATTGATACATTATTAGATGTTACAGCTCCACCATTACAAAATATTTCATCTGATTCATCTAATACAGATATTGATACTCTATTAAACACACCACCCGTTATTGCTTCACCAGTAATTATTTCTGAAACTATTTTACCTACAGTGGAACCTCTTCCTGCAGAACTTCCATCTGTGATTTCTACTCCAATAGAAAATAATTCTGAAGTAGAATCACCAATTTCACCCCCAGATATTACTCCTTTGGTTGAACAAGTCCCAAATTAAGTCTTTGAATTAAGAAAATAACCATTTTAATAATTCAAAAATATATAGAATTTAATCATTATCAGTTATATTTTTTAAATGTATATGTTTTTGATGAATTTTTTAATATCTTATGATATACTTATTATTAAGATAATCAAAAATTTAAGTTGGATAAATATTAATACAAATATATGAGTAAACAAAAAATTATAAACAGAGTTATTTTATTAGTTGCTATTATTGCAATAGCTTTCGGTGGTTATTTTTATTATAAACTTCGAACCTTAAATACTGACTCTAATATAGCTAAAAAGGAAATAGATAGTCTTGTTTCAAAAGTTTCAAAACTATATCTATTACCAGCAGGTGAAGAACCTACTGTTGCTACAGTGTCAGACCCTGAAGTTTTGAAAGACCAATCATTTTTTACACAATCTCAAAAAGGGGATAAGGTTTTGATTTATACAAAGGTAGGACGTGCTATACTTTATCGTCCTAGTATAGATAAAATAATTGAAACAGCTCCTATTTCAAATACTCCTAAATCCACATCTACTGTATCTCCTGTGACTCCTACGACAACAACAATTATATCTCCTACTCCTGAAATTAAAAAAACAACAACAACTACAACACCTAAAACTCCTACAAAGAAACCATAATATAAACGGTGTGAGTTTAGTGTTATATATATTATGTTTCATAAATTTAAAAAATTATCATCACATTTATTTATATTTTTTATAGTTATTTCTTTGGTTTTTTCTGGTAGGCCTAATATTTGGTTTGGTTTTATTTCACCTTTATCAATCAATAAAGTGTATGCAGCAAACTGGTATGATAACGGCTGGAATTATAGAACTAAAATTACAATTTTAAATTCAAAAGTAGATTCTAACATATCAAATTTTCCTATTTATGTTGATTTATCAAATATGCCATTAACTTTTCATAATCATGTTAAAAGTGATGGTGGAGATATTCGTGTAACTACAGACGATGGTATAACAGAAGTTCCAAGAGAGTTAGTTAGTTATAATTCTGGAAGTGATAAAGGGGAACTATGGTTTAAAGGAAGCATCTTAGATACTACAATAGTTATATCTGAGATAAAAAATAATACATCTAAGTTTTCTCCAAATAAATTTTTAATATCATCTCCTAGACCAGTATCTGATAAATCTTATTCTATACAGATAGATTCAAATCCAGTAATCATTTAGACAGATGACGGTACTCATATATATCAAGCACCAGAACTCACAAATGGTATTCACACAATAAAAGTTATGGCAGTTGATACTTCATCAAATGCTTTATCTGGATTTTTAAATTTCTCAACTGTTGTATTAAAAGTTCCAACTATCACGTATTTCCCAAATAATCTTTATTTAGATGATTTAATGGTATTAAGAGGAACAGCTGATCCTGCTTTTGATGTAGAATTAAATATAACTAATATACAAACAGGCGGAGTTATAATTGATCATGTATCAACCAATAGTGATGGTAGATTTACCTATGTACCAGAAAATAAAATGTCTGTAGGTATATATTCTATTATTGCTCACGCAACAACAGCTAGTGGTATTAGTAGTGATTACATGGCCCCTATACAAGTAATAAATAAAGAATATGAATTAAATTTTTATATTAATATTTTAAGTAATTATATATTACTCCTCATCCCTGTTGTTTCACTTCTAGCATTATTTATAATAATATTAATTTTTGGAACTCATAAGATTAAAAAATTACGTTTATTATTAAATAAAAAATTAAAAGAAACAGAAAATCTAGTATCAAAGAATTTCGAAATTTTAGATGAAGATGCTGAAAAAGAAATTGCTATTTTCAAAAAAATAAGAGCAGCAAAAGTTTTAGATAAAGATGAACAAACCTTCTTGTTAAAGTTTAAAAAAGATATCAATGAAGCTGAAAAATTTATACAAAAAGAATTAAGAGAAATAGAATCAATAAATGATAAGCAGTAGAAAATATCTTTATTTATAAGGTTAAAATTACCCAAAAGCAGTTGGCATTTTGGGTAATTTTTTGCTATAATATCAGAGTGTTTACCCATATTAAAGGGGTATTTTAAATTAATTTATGGCAAAAAAAGAAGAAACAAAAGTTAAAAAGACAGGTAGTTATGGAGCTGACCAAATCTCAGTTCTCGAAGGATTGGAGCCAGTTCGTCGTCGTCCTGGTATGTATATTGGCTCTACTGGTATAGATGGGTTACATCATTTAGTTTGGGAAATATTTGATAATTCTCGCGATGAAGCGATGGGAGGATTTTGTGACCATATTGAAGTTGTAATGCTACCAAATAATTCTGTTCGCGTTGTTGATAATGGTCGTGGTATTCCGGTTGATATACATTCAAAAACAAAAGTCTCAGCACTTGAGACTGTCATGACAACTCTACATGCTGGAGGTAAGTTCGGAGGAGATGATAGTGGTTATAAAGTTTCTGGTGGATTACACGGTGTCGGTGCATCTGTTGTGAATGCTCTCTCTATTTATACAAAAGCAGAAGTCCATAAAGATGGAGGTAAATATGTTCAAGAATATTCTCAAGGTAAAAAGAAAGCTTCAGTTAAGAAAGTCGGCTCAACAAAAAATCATGGAACTATTATTACTTTTCAACCAGATGAAGAGATTTTTAAACAAGTTCAATTTGATTGGGATACAATTATAAATCATTTACGTCAGCAAGCTTATCTAGTAAAAGGACTTCGTATAGATATAATAGATGCACGTGGTTGGGACCCAATCACAGGTGGTAAAGGCAAGAGCAGTGATGCTGATAATGCTTTTTGGTTTTCTGAACTCGAACTTGAAATTCCTTCCACCACTTTCTATTTTGAAGGAGGACTTGTTTCTCTTGTTAAATTTTATAATAAAATCGAGAAACCAATACATCCTAGTGTGTTCTATGTTGAGAAAGAACTTGATGAAGTTGGAGTAGAAGTTGCTCTCCAATATGTTGATAATTTTAGTTCTAACATAGTTCCTTTTGCAAACAACATCCACACTCCCGAAGGAGGCACACATGTCACAGGATTTAAAACTGCACTTACTCGTGTTTTAAATACTTATGGTAAGAAAAACAATCTAATAAAAGAAGCCGATGGTGGTCTAACTGGTGACGATGTCCTTGAAGGTCTCATGGTTGTTGTATCTGTTAAGTTACGTGAAATTCAATTTGAAGGTCAAACCAAAGCAAAGCTTGGTTCTACTGAAGCACAAGGTGCTGTCACAACAATTTTTGGTGATGCATTTTCAAGTTTCCTCGAAGAAAATCCAGATGAAGCAAAACAAATTATAGGTAAATCACTTTTAGCTCTTCGTGCTCGTAAAGCTGCTAAAGCTGCCAAGGATTCTATCCTACGTAAAGGTGCACTAGAAGGTATGACTCTTCCTGGAAAATTGGCTGATTGTCAGGTTAAAGAAGCATCACAAGCTGAACTCTTTATAGTAGAGGGAGACTCCGCTGGAGGTACTGCTAAAATGGGGCGTGATAGAAAGACTCAAGCTATTCTGCCACTTCGAGGTAAAATACTCAATGTCGAAAGAGCACGTCTTGACCGTATGCTTGGAAGTGAACAGATAAAGAATCTAGTTATTGCTATGGGAACTTCTATTGGTGATACTTTCGATTTAGAAAAGATGCGTTATCACAAGATAATTCTTGCAACAGATGCCGACGTGGATGGAGCACATATTCGTACTTTAATACTCACACTTCTGTTCCGTTATTTCCGACCAATTATTGATGCTGGATATATTTATATTGCTCAACCACCACTATTCAAAATAAAGAAAGGTAAGGAAGTGTCTTATGCTTATACTGATGAAGAACGCGATAAAATTCTAGGAAAAGATGCTCCATCAATTGAAGAATTATTAAAAGAAGAAAATTCTGATACTGAAAGTGTTGAAGAAGAAGCAGAAGAGGAAGAAGAAATAAAAGGTAAAAAAAATGCGAAGATTCATGTACAGAGATATAAGGGTCTCGGGGAAATGAATGCTGATGAATTATGGGAGACAACTATGGATCCAAGCAATCGTGTACTAAAGCAAGTTTCGATAGTCGATGCAGAAGAAGCAAATAAAGTATTTGATATGCTCATGGGTTCTGAAGTTCCACCTCGTAAGTTCTTCATTCAATCTCATGCCAAGATGGCAAATCTAGACATATAAAAATATTTAAGAATATAAAAGTCCCGAGACAATGTCTCGGGACTTTTATATTACTTCACATTAAAAATAATTATATAATTTAATTTAATGTTCTTTCTTTTATTTCCTTATTTAATTTTTCTATAAATTGTTCCACTGTCAGCCCTTCAAGTTTTTCTACTCTTCCTTCTACTGTTATAACATGAGCATCTTTTTCTTTATCACCAATAACCACTAAATATGGAACCTTTTGCATTTTAGCATTACGAATACGTTTACCTAATGATTCATTTGAGTCATCTAGTTCTACTCTGATATCAGATTTTTTTAATGCTTCATAAACATTATCGGCGTATTCTTTTTGGTGTTCTGAAATTGGTAATACTATAACTTGAACAGGTGATAGCCATACAGGAAAGGCTCCTGCAAAATGTTCAATCATAACTCCCATAAATCGTTCTAATGAGCCAGATATAGCACGATGTATAACTACAGGTCTTTCTTCTTCTCCTTTTTCGTTAACGAATTTCAATTCAAATCTCTCTGGTAAATTGAAATCACACTGGATTGTTGCTAATTGCCATTCGCGACCTATAGCATCTTTAAATATAAAGTCTAACTTAGGACCATAAAAAGCTGCTTCATCTCGAGCTATTTTGTAATTTAGATTATTTTCTTTAGCTGACTGTTCAAGTGTTTCTTCAGCTTTGTTCCAATATTCATCAGTACCTAAGTATTTACTTTTGTCATCACCCCTGACAGAAAGAGTAACTCGATACTCATTCATCATTCCCATTATTGAGTAGAAAGATTTTATTATTTCAACAATTGCACTAACCTCTTGTCCTATTTGAGATATGCGACAAAATAGATGTCCATCATCTTGTGTAATAGCACGTACTCGAGTTAGTCCGGAAAGTTGTCCTGCTTTTTCGTAACGATAAACTGTTGCTGCTTCAAAATATCGAACTGGCATATCTCTATATGAAAATTGATTATCGGAAAAAATTTGCATATGGTGAGGGCAGCTCATTGGCTTCATATAGAAGTCTTCGTCACCACCTTTTACTCTAAAAAGTTCTTCTCCAAATTTTGCAGCATGACCAGAAGTTTCATACAATTCTTTCTTTGTAATATGAGGTGTCCATACTTGGCTGTACCCTTTATTTTTATGTAGACTCCAAAGAAAGTTTTCAATTTCTTTTTTTACTATCATTCCATTTGGTTGCAAAAGTGGTAGACCAGAACCAACAAGCTCAGATATAGTAAATAGTTTAAGTTCACGTCCTAATTTACGATGGTCTCTTTTTTTGGCTTCTTCTTGCATAAGAATATATTTTTCGAGTTCTTCTTTTGTTTCAAATGCTAATCCATAAACACGAGTGAGCATTTTGTTTTTCTCATCACCTCGCCAATACGCTCCTGCTATTTTATCAAGTTTAAATGAACCTTCTTTTATATCTTTCATATTCTCTGAGTGTCCACCTCGACATAGGTCAGAGAAATTACCAGAAGTATAAAGAGTTATTTCTTGACCCTTTTCTGCTATCCCATTTATAAGTTCAATCTTGTATTCGTTGCCAGCAAATTCTTTTAATGCTTCATCTTTAGTTAAAATTTTCTTTTCAAAAGTTGTCCAAGTTTTAATAATCTCTTTCATCTTTGCCTCAATCTTTTCTAAATCAGTATCAGTTATTTTTGCTGTAGCATCGATATCATAATAAAAGCCATTATCAATAGCTGGACCTAAGGTTATTTTAGAACCAGGATAAAGTTCAAGTAATGATGCTCCGAGAAGGTGAGCGAGAGAGTGACGAATATGTTCTAAATGTTCATTATTTTCCATAAAATTTTAAATTAATTGATAAAAAATAGCCCCGACAAAAAAATGTATTATCATTTTTTTGTCGGGGCGAGTCTTATTCGCGGTTCCACCCAACTTTTTTCTTTTTATATATTTATATAGATTAGCCTTTCAGTCTTGTTTGTTGCAAGATTATGGTTGGTAGCCATAACAATCTCTATAATTACAATGATACAATTATTATTTTTAAAATACAAGCCTATTATAATGTTTATATACTAAGGTATATTTACTATTGACAAATATTATCATTTGTTCTATTGTACGATTAAATAGAAATAGGTAGTTACCTGAAAATTTCTAGAATGTTAACTAAATAAAGTTCCCTAGGAGGTGAACTTGTTATGAAAATGTTTGAAAGAAATATTAAGCATCTTAAAGAAGGGCTTGATATTCTTAAAAAAGAAAATTTCGACAGTCTTCATTTACCAGGTGGTCAATCACCTGATGGTAAACATGCTTGTTTTGGATTTTTTCTATCAAAGAATCCTAATCCTATAATTAAAGAAATATACTTATTTGTTAATCCATATAAATCACTTTTCCATAAGATGGAGAAAATTACACAAAGTGATAAAAAGGAAACGCCAAAACAAACTTTAATTAGGGAACTTGAAGAAGAGATGGGTGTTCATTTCAATGCTAACAATTTTAAACTTATCGAAAAAATTCATATAGATGATAATCGAGAAGATAATGAAGTTAGTAAAATTCAAGTAATAAGTGAAGATATTAAACACAAGAAAGTAAAGAATAAATTTACCCATATAAAGTATTTTTATCTTTATGAAAAAGAATTAACTGATTCACAAATCAGAAAAATTTCTTCTTACATACCAGACGAAAACACAGATGAGATTTCGCAAGGATTCTTCCTGAGAACTGATTTCGTTAAGAGACTTTTGTTTTGGAAGCACTATGCAGTTTTAAAACAACTTAAATACCAAAGATGTTAAAATATGAAAATATAAAGAAGCCCGGAATCTGTAATTGATTTCGGGTTTTTATTTGCTTTTTAAGAAAAAATTGCTATACTACTCTTTATGGTAATACGAATGCGTCATACACGTTCCCATACAGGGAATCGTCGATCACATCA
>JBBQGF010000013.1:0-16043 GCA_038322745.1 Minisyncoccia bacterium
TTTAATGCGCTTACAAAGAAGGGCGTGCCTTGTGAGAACTATCCATTTTGTACAATAGATCCATCTGTGGGTATTGTGGCTGTTCCTGATATTCGTTTATGGATACTTTCTGATTTTTCAAAATCTCGTAAAACTATTCCAGCTGCGATTGAATTTGTCGATATTGCTGGACTTGTTAAAGGTGCATCAGAAGGTGAGGGACTTGGTAATAAATTCCTCGCAAATATTCGTGAAGTAGATGCTATCTTTGAGATGGTAAGAATCTTTCCCCTAAAGAGTGACAAGGGTGATGAGATACTACACGTCATGGGAGATATAGATCCACTCCGTGATATTGAAATAATAAATCTAGAACTTATTCTTGCGGACCTTGAAACTGTAGTAAAAAGAAAGAATAATATTCAGAAAGATTTAAAGAAACAGGACAAGGAAGCAATCATAGAAGATGGAGCACTTACTAAACTTATACTACATCTCGAATCTGGAAAACTTGCCAACACACTTCATTTAGATGAAAGAGAAACAGAAAAAGTAAAAATGCTAAATCTTCTCACACTTAAGCCATTTATTTATGGACTAAACAAAAGAGCAGGTTCTCAAAATCTAGATGAATCAAATCCTGAAATTTTTAAAGAATTAACCGATTATATAGAGAGTATGGGTTCAAAATGGGTGATAATAGATGCAAAAATTGAACATGAACTTATGGATTTCGAAGGAGAAGAAAAAGAAATGTTTCGAAAAGAATTGGGAGGTGAAACAGATGGTATAGATGATTTGATTAAATTATCATATAAGCTTCTCGGACTTGAAACATATTTTACAACAGGAGAAGATGAGACTCGAGCTTGGACTATCAAGCATGGTTCTACTGCACCTGTGGCAGGTATGGCTATTCATACAGATTTTAAAGATAAATTTATTCGTGCAGAGGTTGTATTTTGGAAAGATTTAATAGACACCGGAAGCCACGCCAATGCCCGCGCTAAAGGAAAAGTAAAGATAGAAGGGAAGGAATATATTGTTATAGACGGGGATGTTATAGAATTTAAGATTTAAAAATTAGATTAAAATATAAATAAATCATAAAATAACTCTTCTTGAAATGCACACATAATTTTCTGTTGAAAATTTGCTCTACTCGGCTCGACATCCTGCGCAAGGCATTTCTCAAAGACTATTTTATTTATTGTCTTTATAAATTATGAAAAATGATTGGATAAAAGCAGAAGAAGTTCTGGATAATGATAGTGTAGTTGTACTTCCTACAGATACTTTGTATGGGATAATAGGAAACGCTTTTTCTAAAAAAGCCGTTCAAAAAATATATAAAATTAAAGGGCGTGATAGCTCAAAACCTTTTATTGTGCTTATCTCATCAATTATAGATTTAGAAAAATTTGGAATAAAAGTAGGGGATAAAGAGGCCAAAATTTTGGAAAAATTTTGGCCAGGTAAAGTCAGTATTATTTTGCCGTGTAAACTTGCTAAATTTGAATATATACACAGAGGTACGAACTCCATTGCCTTTCGTATGATAGGGAAGAAAAATAAAAATCTATATGAATTAATAAACAAAGTTGGTCCCATTGTCGCTCCAAGTTGTAATCCTGAAGGTGAGATACCAGTAAAAACTATTAAAGAAGCAAAGAAGTATTTTACAGATAAAATTACACTATATATAAATGCTGGCAAAAAGGACGTTCCTCCTTCAAAACTTTTGAAATATGAAAATGGAGAATTTATAATATTAAGAGCTTAATTTTAGAGATGTGTTAGGCAAGGCCTCGTACATTTGGAATATGTGTTGTAATATTATAAGAATGGATGATAATAATTAAAGTATATCAACTAAAAAGAGTAGCTATTTGCTACTCTTTTTAGTTGATTTCTTAATTTCATTTTGCTGTTTTTTGAGCTCTATTATTTCCTCTATAAGTTTTCCTAATGTATCCTCAATTCTATTTAAAACTTCCTCATCTTTTTTATCTTCTTCCACATCTTCTTCTTGGATTTCTTCCACGTCTTCCTGAATCTCATCAACATCTTTTTGAATCTCATCAACATCTTTTTCGATTCCTTCCACGTCTTCCTGAATTTCATCAACGTCTTTCTGAATCTCATCAACATCTTTTTCGATTCCTTCCACGTCTTCCTGAATCTCTTCGACATCACGAGCGACAGCATGAAGTTTACGATATTGTCTATTTACACTCATTTGGATAAATATAGATAGATATATAGCTTCTAAAGAAACAATTGTTGTAACTACTAGTAAAATTTGTTCAAATGGAATACCAAAAAAATACAATATAAAAGAAACAATAAATAATATTGTATGTATAACTAACGATTCTGTCGAACCAATAGAACGAGTAGCTCTAAGTGCCATTCTCTCAATACTATCTAATGATTTTTTCTTTAGTCTTTTCATAATTGTATATTTTATTATACACCATAATTCTGCTATAATATAGTAATTATGGATACATCACAAAATTTACAAGTAAATAAACAGAAACTTAATATTGGTTTTTTCTTTTTATCTCTAGGGATATTGATTTCATTGTTGACTTCAGTGATATCGTTTTTAAATTTAATTTTTAACACACTAGATAAACAATTCCCTGATGTATTGAATGCTAGTTTTCAATACGGTTATTCAACTTATGATTTTGAGGGAATACGTGTATCTCTCGCTACTTTGATAATTTTCTTCCCAATCTTCATAATTATTTCTTATTTCTGGAAAAAGTTTTCTGAAATTGAAATGGGTCATATAGATGAAATAATTAGAAAATGGGTGATATATATTATTCTATTTCTCTCAGCAATAGTTGTAGCTATTGATTTAGTAACACTGGTAAAATATTTTGTTTCAGGTGAAGTAACAAGCAGATTTATTTACAAAGTACTCTCCACTTTTATAGTTGTTATTTTAATTGGAGTCTATTATATATTTACTCTTAAATCAAAAAAAGATTCAATAAGTAAGGTAAATATTGTTTTTGGAAGTTTAGGTATAATTATTGTAGTTATTTCTATTTTTTATAGCTTTTCAATTATAGGTAGTCCAGCAAAACAAAGATTGCTCAGATTTGACGATAAGAGATTATCAGATTTACAAAGTATTCAATATCAAATTATTAATTATTGGCAACAGAAAGAAAAATTACCAGAAAATCTAAATGAACTTTCAACTCCTATGAGTGGTTATTCACAACCTATTCCACCAGAATTTTCAAAAGGAGAGAAATATGAGTATGTAATTACCGATAAAACTAAACTCAGTTTTGAGTTATGTGCATCTTTTGCTCTACCGATACCAAAAGGATGGAAAGAAGGACCTAATTATAATTCTATTGCTAGAGCCCCTATAATGGAAAAAGATATTGGAATTATAAATGCTCTTCCTTCAGGTGGTATAAATGAATCATGGAACCATGAATCAGGTAGATCATGTTTTGAAAGGACAATCGATAAGGATTTATATCCACCAATTAAAAAATAATTATTTATGAAAATTTACGATAATAAAAAAAATCCCTCCGCTATAAAAAAGACTAGGGTGGGTAAGGAAAAAAAACTTAAAGAATATAATCACTTGAAGATTGAACACAAGTGGCAAGTAGAGTGGGAAAAGAAAAAACTTTATGAAGTAAAAAATGGAACAAAAGGTAAGAGATTTTATGGCCTAATAGAATTCCCATATCCTTCTGGTGCTGGACTTCACGTAGGGCATATTCGTAGTAATACAGCGATGGATATAATAACTCGTAAAAGACGCATGGAGGGTTATAATGTTCTTTATCCTATTGGATGGGATGCCTTTGGGTTGCCTACTGAAAATTACGCAATAAAGACTGGAATACAACCTGAGAAGGTTACTAAAATAAATACGGATGTATTTAGAAAACAGCTTAAATCTATTGGTTTTGGTTTTGATTGGTCTCGTGAAGTAAATACTACTGACCCAGCATATTACAAGTGGACTCAATGGATATTTTTGCAGATGTATAAGAAAGGTTTAGCATATAAAGCCAAAACTAATATTAACTGGTGCCCAAGTTGCAAGATAGGTCTTGCTAATGAAGAAGTGGTTGGAGGTGAGTGTGAGCGTTGTGGTACAGAAACTACAAAGAAAGTGAAAGAACAATGGATGCTCGCTATCACTAAATATGCTGATAGACTAGATCGTGATTTAGACAAAGTTGATTATTTAGAAAAAATTAAAGTAGGACAAAGAAATTGGATTGGCAAATCAGAAGGTTCACAAATTAAATTTAAAATCATCACTAGTGGAAATTTTTCTTCAGATCCTCGGATGAGGGAGGATGAGGAGCCAGACCATTTAGAAAATATTTCTACTCAATCTGATTTTGTGGAAGTTTTTACCACTCGAGCTGACACTATCTTTGGTGCTACTTATATTGTGCTTGCACCAGAGCATGAATTGGTAGCTAAATTAAAACCTCAGATTACAAACTGGAATGAAGTGAAGGAATATATAACAGAGGTTAAAGACAAGAAAGATATTGAGAGAATAGCAGAAGAAAAAGAAAAAACAGGCGTAGAATTAAAAGGTATCAAAGCAATAAATCCTGCAAATAACGAGGAAATTTCAATTTGGATTGCTGATTATGTTCTTGCTACTTATGGGACAGGAGCAGTAATGGCGGTTCCTGCACACGATGAGCGTGATTATTCATTTGCAAAAAAATATGGATTACCTATAAAACAATCAATAATGCCAGTTTATGGTAAATCAACAGAAAACGAAGAATTTAGATACGCTGTTTCTGCTTTTGTAAGAAGACCATCAGATGGAAAGTATTTATTTATAAACTCTAAACAATTTAATAAAATATCTAAAGTTTATGGAGGGATAGAAAAAGGAGAAAGTATAACAGAGGCAGGTATCAGAGAGGTTTTTGAAGAGACAGGTTATAAAACAAAATTAGTTAGAGATTTAGGTTTTTCTATTCAATCACATTTTTATCATCCAGATAAAAAAATATATCGTAAACTTGTGAGTGAATTGGTTGAATTGGAATTAGTAGATGATAAGAAATATGAAATAGACCAAGAAGAAGTTTTACTCCACGAAGAGATATGGATGACACTTGATGAAGCAAAATTAGTAATATCTGAAAAAAAAGAACTTCATGATTTTGAAATACTTTCTGGTAAGTTTTGTTTTATTGACGATGGAATTCTATCTAACTCAGGAGAATATAATAATCTAAGCTCAGAAGAAGCTCGAGAAAAAATAACAAAAAAAATAGGTGGAAAAATTGTTACAAAATACAAACTTCGTGATTGGGTATTTTCTAGACAAAGATATTGGGGTGAGCCAATCCCTATAATTCATTGTGATAAATGTGGTATTGTTCCAGTTCCTGAAAAAGATCTACCTGTACTTTTACCGAAAGTAAAATCTTATAAACCAACAGATAGTGGTGAATCACCTTTATCTATTATTTCAAAATGGGTAAATACCACATGTCCGACATGTGGGGGAAAAGCAAAACGTGAGACTGATACCATGCCAAATTGGGCGGGAAGTTCTTGGTATTATCTTCGTTATGCAGACCCAAAAAACAAGAAAGAGTTTGCAAGTAAAAAGGCCTTAAATTACTGGATGGCTGATGGTGTTAATTGGTATAACGGCGGAATGGAACATGTGACTCTTCATTTATTGTATTCACGTTTTTGGCATAAATTCCTATATGATTTAAAATTAGTTCCTACAAGCGAGCCATATATTAAAAGAACTGCTCATGGAATGATTTTAGCTGAAGGTGGGGTGAAAATGTCAAAATCAATAGGGAATACAATAGATCCAAAGGATATAGTGGCAACTTATGGTGCTGATACTTTACGTATATATGAAATGTTTATAGGGCCATTTGACCAGACTGTATCATGGAGTACAGATAGTATTATTGGTTCACGAAGATTTATTGAAAAAGTTTGGAGACAAAGTTTTAAAGTTTCTTTACAAAAAGATAATAAAAAAAGCTCCCCGCAACTAATTACAGTTCTTCATAAGACAATCAAAAAAATCACAGAAGACATAGAATCAATGAGTTATAATACAGCAATCTCCTCTATGATGGTACTTGTGAACGAAATGGAAAAGGCTGAAAATATAGAAAAGAAAGACTTCAAAATGTTTTTACAAATTCTCGCACCTTTTGCTCCACATATAACAGAAGAAATTTGGGCCAATTTAGGTGAGAAGAAATCAATTCATAAAAGTAATTGGCCTAAATGGGATAAAAAGAAAATAGTAGACGAAATGGTTAAAATCATAATTCAAGTCAATGGTAAAATTCGTGGAGAAATGATGTTAGAAAACAATACAGATGAAGAAAAAGCTAAAAAAGAAGCGTTAAAAAACAAAAATGTTTTAATCTGGCTAGAAGGAAAAGAAATTAAACGTGTAATATATGTAAAAAATAGGATAATAAATATTGTAGTATAGATTTATTTAAATTTATTAAGTATAATATAGTTATTAATAATTATTGCAAAAAATATGGAACAAAAAAAAGTAGAATTTTTTAATAAATTATCATTTATAATATTGCTAGCTACACTGTCTGTGTCTTTGTTTTTCTTTGTCCCTTATGTGTCTATGACACTAGAAGCAAGTAAAGGATTTTTACTATCCATAGGAACGACTTTATCTATATTTTTCTGGTTAATTGCTAGATTGGGTGAAGGAAAATTCAAATTCCCAAAAGATAGATTGATTGTTTTTGTTGCAATAATACCTCTAGTATTTTTAATTTCATCATTCTTTTCATCTTCGCCTTATATATCACTTTTTGGAAGCGGTTTTGAAATGGGAACTTTCGGATCAATGTTGATAATGTCCTTAATATTCTTTATGTCGTCAATACATTTCCAGACAGAAAGACGTTTATGGTATTTTATTGGCTCAATATTTATAGGTGCTTTAATACTTTCTGTTTTTGAACTTATAAATTTATTTGTTGGATTTGGTAATTTTTTACCTGGATTTCTGCAAGGAGTATCTTATGGAAACCTAGTCGGTAGTTTAAACAATTTTGCATTATTATTTGGACTCATTATTCTACTATCATTGTTTACTCTTGAATTTCTTAAAACCAAAGGAGTCTATCTATTTATTCAATACTTTTTAATAGTAACAGGATTATTTTTTCTTGTATTAATAAATATCCCTCTTGTTTGGATTTTAGTTGGATTCTTCTCAATAATAATATTTGTATATAGTATTTCAATTCAGCATGCTGGCATTAAAATAGTTCATGGTGCTGGTGATAGAAAAATATTCCCTTTTGCTTCTTTAATTGTTGTATTTTTCTGTCTAGCTTTTTTAGTTGGAAGTAACTCAATTACAAAATTGATTCCTAGTTCTTTACAGCTCGCAAATCCTGAAGTACGTCCTTCTATAGTTGCAACATCAAGAATTGCATGGAAAGCTATTCAACATAATCCTTTTTTCGGAACAGGACCTAATACATTTCCTATAGATTGGGCTCTTTGGCAACCACGTGAAATTGCTCAAACTATGTTTTGGAATGTTGATTTTTCTAATGGATACAGTATTTTATCAACATTTATAGCGACTACTGGTATTTTAGGTTTACTTTCAATATTACTATTCATGATTGTATTTGTAATTAGAGGTTTGCAATCGCTTCGAGTTGCACTCAAAGATCCTTTATCAAATTATTTCATATTATCAACAATAATGATTTCTTTGTATTCTTGGATTACATTTATTGTATATACTCCAAACATTATAATATTAATGCTAGCATTTTCTTCAAGTGGTGTACTGATTGGTATATTAGTTTATAAAGATGTAATCAAAGTTAAAGAGTTTTCATTTTTGAATAACCCAAAAAATAGTTTTTTTGCCATTCTTTCTTTAATGATTCTTATGCTGGTAACATTATCTTTTACTTATTTATACATTGAGAAATTGACATCAGTTTTATATTTTTCTAAAGGATTAAATACAGAGAATACAATGGAGTCTTTATCTCGTTCCGAAAGAATGGTTATTAATGCTATATCTCTAGATAAAAATGATATTTATTACAGAACATTATCTCAGATTTATATTGGCCAGATTAATTTGCTTTTAGCTGATAAAAAAATATCAGAGGATATTCTGAAATCTACCCTTCAGCAACTTATTAATTTTTCTAATAATTCTGCTACTCTTGCTGTAAATCAAAATCCAAAACAATATCTAAATTACATAAATTTAGGAAATATGTATAGTTCATTGGTGCCACTTGGTGTAGAGAGTAGTTATGAAAATGCGGTAAGTGCATTTGAAAAAGCACAACAATTATCTCCAAATAACCCATCTATCTTACTTGCAAGAGCTGACTTAGAATTTTTCAAAAAGAATAATGATGAAGCCAGAAGACTTATACAACAGTCGCTTGATATGAAATTAAATTATACAGATGCATTATTCCTACTTGCTCAAATAGAAACCAATGAAGGTAATACTTTAGCAGCTATTAAACAAGTAGAAAAGGCTGCTATGTTAAATCCAAATGATGCTACTATCTTTTTCCGACTTGGTTTATTACGTTACAATAACTCTGAATTTAATAGTGCCTACAGTGCATTTGAAAAAGCAGTTTATTTGAATAATAGTTATTGGAATGCTAGATACTTCTTAGGATTATCATATCAAAAAGCTGGTAAAACAAGTGATGCTATAATCCAATTTAAAATTTTAAATCAAGTTTTACCTAATAATCAAGATGTTAAAAAAGCATTGGAATCAATAACTAGTCCAGCTCCTGTTGCACAAGAAGTAGTTGAACCTATAATTCCTGATAATAAAACACTCAAAATAAAGACAACAACAATTAAACAACCATAATTATTTTGTTTGATGCCTAAAAAAATTCTTACATTTTTCAATAAAGAGTTTAATGGTATAAATGAAGCCGCATTATTGCTTGGTGGTTTTGCTTTTATCTCCCAATTACTTGGTCTTATTCGAGACAGAACACTTGCTTCTGTAATAGGGCCTGGGCCAGTACTAGATATTTATTATGCGGCTTTTCGTATTCCTGATTTTCTTTATATTTCTATTGCATCTCTCGCATCTGTTACTGTATTACTTCCATTTTTAATGGATAGAATAAAAGGTGATGATGGAAATAAAAAAGCTCGTATTTTCTTAAGTAATGTATTTAGTGCTTATATGATTTTTATGATTGTCGCAAGTTTAATAGTTGCGGTTCTGATGCCATATTTGGCTCGTTATATTGCTCCAGGGTTTACTCCTGAACAAATATCTTCACTTGTTATAACTAGTAGAATTATGTTACTTTCTCCTATATTTATTGGACTATCAAATTTGATTGGATCTGTAACACAATTATTTAGAAATTTCTTTATTTTTTCTTTATCACCAATATTTTATAATATTGGTATTTTGATTGGAATAGTATATTTTTATCCCATTTTTGGTGTTTATGGTCTTGCTTACGGTGTTATTTTAGGTGCAATTTTACATTTATCAGTACAAATACCAGTTGTATATCAACATGGATTATTCCCTAAATTATCTTTTAAAATTAACTGGAAAGAAATTTTAGATGTAATGAAACTATCATTGCCTCGCACATTAGCACTTTCTTGTAATAGTTTTGCTTTTATATTTTTAATTGCAATGGCTTCTACCTTAAAAGAAGGTTCTATTTCTTTATTTACATTTTCATATAATCTTCAATCTGTTCCTGTCGGTATTATAGGTATATCATATTCTGTTGCTGCATTTCCTATATTAGTTAAATCTTTTTCAATTAATAATATGGATATTTATTTAAATCATATAATAGGTGCTGCTCGTCAGATTATTTTTTGGTCATTACCTATAATTGTCTTAATTGCAGTTTTACGTGCTCAGATTGTTCGTGTAGTATTAGGTTCAAATACTTTTTCTTGGGCAGATACTAGACTGACAGCAGCTGCAATTTCTCTGTTTATCGTATCATTAGTGTCACAAAGTCTAGTCTTACTTTTTGTTAGAGGATATTATGCTGCTTCTAAAACAAAGAAACCACTAATCATAAACATGATATCTTCTATTATGGTTATTATTTTTGCTTACCTCGTACTTTATATTTTTAGACATTACCCAGGTATTTTGAATATGTTAGAATCAATTCTACGTGTTCGTGGAGTTCCAGGAACTATTATGCTTGCTCTTCCTATTGCTTATGCGCTTGGGTCACTATTGAATTTCTTTTTAATATGGTTTTTATTTAAAAAAGATTTCTTAAAATCAAAACAATCAATGCTAAGTAGAACTTTTTATGAAAGTTTATTTGGAGCTATTACTATGGGATTTTTTACTTATTTATCTTTAAACTTATTTAGTAATATTTTAAATCTTGATACCTTTTTAGGTATTCTATTGCAAGGATTATTTTCAGGATTAATAGGCATTAGTCTAGGTATATTAGTATTATTTGTTATTAAAAATAATGAACTTTTGGATATAATAACAGCACTTAGTCATAAATTCTGGAAGAAGCAAGTTATTGCACCAGAACAGAGTGAATTATAAATTATTTTTTTTACTATGATTTTAAAGCGTTTTTTGCTAGTATAAGGCTATGGATATTAAATTTATAAGAAACTTTTCAATTATTGCCCATATAGATCATGGGAAGAGTACTCTAGCCGACAGAATGCTTGAAGTAACAGGTACAATTGAAAAAAGAAAAATGAAGGACCAGGTTCTTGATTCTATGGAATTAGAAAGAGAAAGAGGTATTACTATTAAAATGCAACCAGTTCGTATGGAATACATTTTAAATGGTGAAAAATATGTATTAAATTTAATAGATACACCTGGACATATAGATTTCTCATATGAAGTATCACGTGCCTTAAAGGCTGTAGAAGGCTCAATACTCCTCGTAGATGCTACTCAAGGAGTCCAAGCTCAAACTCTTACTACTTTACAGATGGCTCGTGATTCAGGACTAGTTATTATCCCAGTATTGTCTAAAGTAGATTCACCATTAGCTCGTGTTGATGAAGTTCGAATGGAATTGGCTATCCTTTTGAATATTGACCCTGATTCTATCCTTCTTGTTTCTGGAAAAACAGGTTATGGTGTAAATGATTTACTTGAAGAATTAATAAAGAAAGTACCATCTCCAAATGAATCAAAATCTGAAGTTGAAAAGTCAGACCAGGCTCGAGCTTTAGTTTTTGATTTTAAATACGATAACCATCGTGGTGTTATAGTTTATGTTCGTGTAATAGATGGTGAATTTAAAAAAGGAGAATCACTCCTGTTTGCTGTTTCATCAGAAAAATTTATTTGTCTTGAAGTAGGTACTTTTTCACCTGAGGAAGAATCAAAAGATAAAATTGGAACAGGTGAGATTGGTTATATAGTTACTGGGATTAAAAAACCGGGTATAGCTTCTGTGGGAGATACTATAACTTATACAAAAAAACCTTCTATTGCGCTTCCAGGATATATGAATCCTAGACCTGTAGTTTGGGCATCTGTCTATCCAGAAAGTCAGGATGATTTTCCAAATCTAAAACAAGCATTAGGACGATTAAGATTATCAGATTCATCTTTTTCTTACGAAGAAGAATCTTCAGGTACTCTTGGTCGTGGATATCGCTGTGGTTTTCTGGGTATGCTCCATCTTGAAATTATTGTAGAAAGACTCAACAGAGAGTTTGATTTAGAACTAGTTGTTACGATGCCATCTATAACCTACAAAGTAATTCTCAGAAATGGTAAAGAAGAAACCATATATTCTCCCCATTTATTTCCTGAAGATGGTAATATCTTGAAAGTTTTTGAGCCTTGGGTAAATGTGAAAATAATTACTCCTTCAGTCTATACTAGTTATCTGATGCCATTTTTATATGAACATGAAGGAATAGTTAAAACTACAGAAAATTTTGGAGATAATAGATCCTCTATTGATTTAGAGATGCCACTTAGAGAACTTATGAGAAATTTCTTTGATGATATGAAAAGTTTAACTTCAGGTTATGCTTCTATTTCATATGAAATAGGTGACTATAAACCAGCTGATGTAGTACGCATGGATATAATAGTTGCAAATGAACCTATGGTTGCTTTTTGTAGAGTTGTCTCAAGGAGACGTGTAGAAGAAGAAGCTAAATCTCAAGTAGAAAGACTTCAAAAAGTTATTCCACGTCAACAATTTGCTTTTAAAATACAAGCAAAAGCTTTAGGACGTATTATTTCATCAGAATCAGTTTCAGCTTTTCGTAAGGATGTGCTTATGCATGGAAGTAAAGTTGTTGGTGGGGGAGATATAAGTCGTAAGAAGAAACTGTTAGAGAAGCAGAAAAAGGGTAAAAAACGTCAACAAGCAGGTGCAAAAATAAACATCTCTCACGAGGTGTTCCTAAAAATGATGCGAAGTAGTGATAAATAATTACTTAAATAAACCCGGCATATATAGTAGTACCATACTAACTATAACTAATATAGAAATAACTGCGAAAATCTTCTCAACTCTCTTTTTATTCTTTTGATTAAAAATCATGATATAATAATAGCACAAAAATGGCAGAATTCAAGGAAAAAAATAATAATAGTTTTTGGCATTCACCGATTGTTCTTTTGGTACTTTTTTGTATATTAATTTTATTTATATATAATATGGTTGATTTATTTGAAAAAGAAAGAGAGACATCAAAGAAAAAAGAATTAATTCTTTCTAAAATAGAGACACTTCGTGCTCGTGAAAATACTCTTTCAGTAGATATCGAAAAATTAAAAACAGCAGAAGGAGTAGAAGAGATGATTCGAGATAAATTTCAAGTAGTTAAAGAAGGAGAGAAAATGGTTGTAATTGTTGATGAAGATAAAAAAATAGAACAACAATTAAGTATTGTTGAGGACCATAGTTTTTGGGGATGGATAAAGAATATCTTTAAAAGATAAATAATTGTTATGCGAATATAGTACAGTGGCAGTATGCGACCTTCCCAAGGTTGAGACGCGGGTTCGATTCCCGCTACTCGCACAAATATAATAACCTGCAAAGGTTTTTATATATGCGAGTAGCAAGAGAACTGCTTCTCTTGCGTGCGGGAATTGAAAGACTTTTCTGTGTTGCTATGCAACTTGAAAAGTACCAGCGACAGTATGGCGAGATTCCCGCTACTCGCACAAATATAATAACCTACAAAGGTTTTTATATATGCGAGTAGCAAGAGAACTGCTTCTCTTGCGTACGGGAATCGAAAGACTTTTCTGTGTTGTAGTGCAACTTGAAAAGTACCAGCGACAATTCATTGTAAATATAGGTTATTTCAATAAATATGTTGTCAATATTTGCTTATTTTTTGGTTATGTTATACTAAAATAACTAAGAAGATTATCAATTAATAAATAAAATTGCGTCGCGCCAATTTGATGGTTACGCGACACGATTTCGCAAAATAGTATGAGTAAAGTAATAGTATATAGTACAACTACATGTCATTTTTGCCACATGGCAAAAGATTTTTTTAAAGAAAAAAATGTAGAATTTGAAGACTTTAATGTATCAGAAAATCTGGAAAAACGTAAAGAGATGGTTGACCGAAGTGGTCAGATGGGTGTCCCTGTAATCTTGATTGATGACCAAGTAATTGTTGGTTTTAATAAACCAAAAATTATGGAACTTTTAGGAATAAAAGAGTAGCAAATTATTATAGAATATCGTATTATAAAAGCACCAGAAATGGTGCTTTACGATTTGCCCTCGTAGTTCAATGGATAGAACAGTTCCGTCCTAAGGAATAGATGTCAGTTCGATTCTGGCCGAGGGCACCACAAACAAACATTTAATATGTCTATTTTTAGTGCATGAGAAATTCGATTAAAATCGAATCATACTAGAATTAAAAACCTTTTATTTTCTTTATAAATATGATAAAGTGTAAACAATGGATGAAGAAACAAAAAAACTTATAGTAGAAAATTATGCTTTAAATAAAGATAATAATGAAATGCTACATAAGCTAATGGTTTTTCAAAAGTGGAATAATATTGCCAAAATTATTTCTTGGTCATTCATAATACTTACTTCTATTGGAGCAATGTATTTTATTCAACAAAACTTAGGTAGTTTGATTGGAGCTTATACAGGTGGAGCTGGTGTTTCAGATATTGGTAATATTACTAAAACTTTAGGGGATAGTTCAAGTAATATGACAGATTTACTTAAATCTCTAAATAATTAGTATTTATTATATTTTGGTTTAAAGAGAAATTGTGTTAAAGTAATAAAGCTTAGAAATTGATAATTGCCGAGATAGCTCAGTTGGTAGAGCGCTCCCCTGAAGAGGGATAGGTCCCCAGTTCAAATCTGGGTCTCGGCACATATAAATTAACTAGTTTGTAGAATCTAGCTTTTCAGGGTGGATAGCCAATTCAAATCTGGGTTTTGGCACATTATATATTTTGGCTATATATTAACTAATTCTGTATTAAAGATTTAAAACTTAAAGACCCTCCGACATAAATCGGAGGGTCTTTAAGTTTTAAATTGATTTAACTTTTAATTTTGTTTCTTTATTTTTATCTATCTTTGGAAGTTTAATAATGAGTAGTCCGTGCTTTTCAATTGCTTCAGCTTCTTCAGGATTAACTTCTTCTGGTAGGGAAATAGTTCTTGAAAATACACCCCAATATAATTCCTGTATAAAATAATCTTCTCTATTTATTGATTGATTTTCTTCTCTTTTGCCTTTTATTGTAATAGAATCACGAGTTATATTTATAGATAGATTATCTGGTTCAACACCAGCTATCATAGCTTGAACAATAATTTCACTAGGATTTTGGTATAAATCAATAGTTAATTCTGCTTCTTCATCTTCTTGTTTTGATTCTGTAAAATTATCTCCTGATACAGTAATATCTTTACCATGGATATTAATACTTTTACCTTGTTCTTGTGTTTTATTTTCTTCTCCTTCTTTTTCTTCTTCATCATCCATACGAATACTACCTGTAAGACGTTCTAAAAATGATCTTTTTTTCATATATAATTTAATGTACGACAACACTTGTTCCCATACGTTTTATTTTTTCAAATATAAGTATATTAATAATAGCGACTATCCACAAGAATCCAAACACTGAAAGAAAATTTCCACCACCTCCTTTCATTATAAAAAAATTAAAGATACTATGCAAGACTATTGCCGAAGTAATTCCAATAAGCAAATATCCTATTTTATATTTTTGTAAATAAAATGATAATCCAAGTGCACTTCCTATCATCCCACTTGCTATTGCATGAAGTAAAGTAGAACCTAAAAACCTCAAATTTCCTGTGAGCATTCCAACAATACTCCCACTAGTATTTAATGGTTGTATTAGATAAAGTACGTTTTCCAAAGCGGCAAATCCAAGCGCTGTCGCAATAAAATACATCGGATAGTCTATCGGTTTTTTTATTATATTATTTCCAAAAAGTATAAATGAGATACCAATTAATTTTAATAATTCTTCTATAGCAGCCCAAACAATAATCTGTGTTGTATTATCTTTAACAAAAGAAAGTGTAGACTTTTCCATCCACATAGCAACTAAAACCATAATACCCCCAATTATGAATGCAATTACTATGAGTCCTATTGGCTCAGGATCATCATTGTCTTCTTGATATAACCAAAACCATAACCATAAAATAGCAGGTAACGCGCCTCCTAAGATAGCGTATAATATTGTGTATGGGTTATGATTTATAATTGTATCCATATATTAATTAATTTGTGTTGGCCATTTTTCTACCATTAGTAATTTTTTATTTTCTATTGGTATCATTCCCCAGATTTCTTCTGTTATAAATGGCATAAATGGATGAAGGATTTTCAAAGATTTTTCTAATATCTCAATAAGTAGTGTTTGTCTTGATGCTTTCATTTTATCATTATCTCCCATAAGTATTGGTTTACTTTCCTCGATTATTTTATCAGCAAATGTATGCCAGACATAGTGATATATT
>JBBQGF010000014.1:0-15750 GCA_038322745.1 Minisyncoccia bacterium
ATAGCAACTCACTTGTCTCGATTAGGTCATGAGATAGAGATAGATAAAATAGATGACTCAAAATTAATTTTTGTTTGCGTCCCATCATTTGCAGTTTTATCAGTACTTAAGAGCAACAAAGATGATATTAAAGACCAGAAAATAATAATCTGTTCAAAAGGTTTTAATGATGATGGAAGATTGCTTTCTGATGCGATAAAAGAAGAACTCCCTGATAAAAAAATATTCTTTTTATACGGGCCAACAATTGCCGAAGAGGTAAGACAAGGAATTCTCTCTGGGATAGTTCTCGCTGGTGGGGATGGTAAAGAAGAAATTAAAAAAGTCATAGAATCTGATACTCTAATCATTGAACTTACTGATGATATCGTAGGAGTTCAAGTTGGCGCAGCAATGAAAAATGTTATTACTATATTTGTTGGAATTTTAGAAGGGGCAGGATGTGGACAAAATACTCAAGCATATGTATTTACAAAAGGTTTAAAAGAAATACAAAGACTTGGAGTAGCTCTCGGAGCAGATCCTTGTACATTTATAGGTCTTACTTGTTTAGGTGATTTGACTCTCCGTTCTAGAAATAGACTACTGGGTGTAGGTTTAGGTAAGGGGCGCAAACTTGAAGATATTGTAGCTGAAATGAAATATACTCAGGAGGGAATAGCTACGATAAAGAATTCAAAAATAATAAGTAAAAATATAGGAGTAGAATTACCCTTTGTGGATACTTTGTATTCAATAATTTATGAAGATTTATCTATTGAAGAAGGAATTCGAAATATTATATAGAGTCATCATCTTCCAATAATTTACTTTTTCTGAAAGTATCAACGATAGCTAAAGAATATCTAGCTCCTCTATTTGATAGATTATAAAATATAGCAAGTGTAAATAATATTATAGCTAAACTATAACTAAAAAATGAAACAATAATAGCTGTTATAGCTGCTCCAACAGGGAATAATATATGCATATTTGCACGGCTACCTTCATTTTTAGTAAATGGAGCATTTTCAATTGATTTAGAATTAATAACATAATTTCGCATACGATATAGCGATAATCCTATAAGTATAATATTTAATGCAAAGAATATAATTGCAGTTACTGAATTAAAGTATGTTCCTAATAGGTGTGAAGAGAATGGAACAAGTGCAACAAAGAAAAGAAAAATCCCATTTAGATTTGAAAATTTTGTATCAATATTTCTTGCTAAAACTGAAGCTATTAGATGATGAGACCTCCAATAAGTAAATAATAGAGAAAAACTTAAAAGATAACTTAGAAAAAGGGGATACATACTAATAAGTGAACGAAAGAGATTCATATTGTTTACAGTCCCTGTGTAATCTGGCACACGTAACTCAAACACTAATATAGTCATAACAATAGCAAATATGCCGTCTGATAATTGGTCTAATCTTGATTGTTTCATATTATAAATATTAACATATTTATAATATAGTATCTACAAAAAGAAAAATCCCTGAATGTGAATTCAGGGATTTTTTGACTTATTAAGTCTTGTTTAGAAAAAATGATTAAATAAAAAGTGAACTTCTTTTTGCACTGTTTTAGTCTCATCATCTTTAGGTTCATCACTTTTTACTATTAAGTGCTTCTCCTCTGTTGGGTGTATTAGCATCCAGTCAACTACCATAATGTTCAAATTTATTAAATGATTAAAATTAAAATTCTGTGTAAATCTAACAGATTAAATGTCTAAAGTCAACCTTGTTATATAAAATACCTTATTTTATAAGCTTCCTGTTGGTTTTTCAGGTAAAAGATTTCTTTTTAGAGTAGCAAAATAATATATAACTAATACAAAAACAGCACCGAGACTATCCATTAGCATATCTTTTTGAGCATCCCAGATATCGCCTTGGGAGCCTAGAAATGCAGCCCCAGCATTACCACCATATGTAACTGCATACCACCATTCAATCCATTCATAACAAACAGCAAGTGTTGTGATAGCAAAAAGAGGGAATAAATATAATACCCATTTACTATTTACAGACTTCTTAAACAAGAGTGCTTCCAGAACTGCTATAGCGTAGAATCCTACTGTGAAATGTCCAACACGGTCATACATATTTCTTTCAAATCCAAATAAATGATTGAACCAATCAAAAGGAACAAGTTCAAATGTATAGAATCCACCAATCGTATGAATAAATAATAGGAAACTCATCAAAATATATGCAATATTTGAAAATCGAATATTCTTTATATATAAAATAAACAATATTAAAGCAATCATAAATATAGGTACATTTTCTGCCCACCATACTGCTCTATCGTATGGATTAATCGCACAAATAGTAAACAATAAAACATAACCAGTAAACAAAATTATTGGTATCAAATTATTTTTATTCATATATTTATTTTAACATTATTACTAAATAAAGATAAGTTTAAATAGTTTTATTTATATAGTAATCAACAGGAGCATAATCATCTGTAATTATTGGCATATCTATTGGTATTTCTTTTTTCCATAAATTTTGTAAATACTTATCCAATTTTGGGTCAGGACTATTAAAAGAAGGAACGATTTTAGATTTCAGAGCTACTAAAATCAAATTTTGTACACCATCTCCCACATTTGGTCTATTCACAGTAAATAAATAAACTTGTGGAAATATGCTTTTATATGTTGCATATTCTGCTCTTGTAAATTTCCCCTTTTCTCCCTCTACAGAAGAAATAATATTTAAAATAACAATCCCATCATTATTTAGTATGTCATATTTTTTCTGGACTGCTTCTTTTGTTGTAAGTTGATAAGGTATAGAGTAGTGAGAACTAAAAGCATCCCCAAATATCACATCATATTTATTTTGTGTTTTATTCAAATATATACGGCCATCTTCATGATAAATATTTAATCTAGGATTTTCTTTTAGATTAAAATATTTTTTTGCTAGCTCTGTAACTTTTGGGTCAATCTCTACTACATCCATAGTGGCATCTGGATATTTTAGTAAAAAATCTTTTGGATATGAATAACCAGCTCCTCCAAACATTAATGTTTTTTTGAAGTTCGGATTAAAGTGTTTTACTAAATGATAATAATTTACATATTCATTAACCAATTCATCACTATTCAGAAACATAGATGAATGATTTTCATTATTTATCCCCATAACCTTTGCTACTTTTTTTGTTCTTGGGTCAATATGGTCATAAATCCATATACGATTATATGATGTATCTATATCCAAAAAATTATCCTTTCCAGCAGAAGCATATTTCAAATCTCCTGCAAAAATTAAGATTAGAAACAATATGATTAAAACCGGGAGTTTAATATTTAGTAGTTGTTTAGATGCAATAATTATTGAAAGTAAAACTAATAAAATAGCTAATATGATTAATAGATTGTTTGTTCCAAATAATGGAATTAAATAAAAACCTGAAATAAATGTTCCTACAATACTTCCTACTGTTGATAATGCGTAAAGATTTCCTATTGTCTTACCAGAATTTTCAAGATTTTCAAGTTTAAGTTTTACTGCATATGGAGAAACCATCCCTAGAAATATACTTACAGGTGAAAATAATAAAATTGAACCAATAAATAATCCTAAATTAGAATCTATGCTCGTTGAGCATAATTGAAGTAAAGGTTCCTTTACTATAATTGTTACTCCCATAAAAAATGAAGCCAAGAATACAAGCAGTGAGAGTTTACCAAAACTTGAATTATTGTCAGCATATTTACCACCAAAATGATACCCCAGACTTAGACTTCCCAAGATGATACCTATGAGGCTAGTCCACACAAAGATTGATGTACCGAAATATGGACCGAGCACTCTAGAACCTACTAACTCAAAAATCATAACAATTGCACCACATAAAAATACGGTTATTTCTAGGATATATTTTTGAAATTTCATAGTATAATCTTAACATTTTTATACTGAGTGGTATAGGGTATTTATAATATATTATAATTGATTAAATTGAATATTGTATATATAATATAAGTATTAATATTATAAATAATTATATTTTATGAGGAAATATCTTACAGTTTTATTGTTACTAGTATTTATAATTCCTTCTGTTGCTTTTGCTTCTTGGTGGAATCCATTTTCTTGGAGAGTTTTTAGTTTTTTAAATAATAAAGTGTCAAATCAAAATACTCAAAATTTGAACAATGAATCTGTAGGTGATACTAAATCAGAAATTGAAAGACTTCAAAATAGAATTAATGAATTAGAAAATAATAAATTAAATACAAAAGAATCAGATAAAAATATTTCAAATACAAGCGAAAAAGATGCTCTTGCCTCAGAAATCAAAGCTCAAGTAAAAGCTGAGCTATTAAAAAAAGCAAAAGAGGAAGCTGTTTCAAATGTACCTAAAACATTATCTGAACAAGTAGGTGTAAACAAAGATAAATTTATACAATGCGTAAAAGATACAGATTCACAAGCAATAAGAGATAAAACAAATTTAGAAGCAGAAAAAGCAATGAAAGGATTACCTCCTGATCAAAGAGGAACTCCCTATGCTGTTATAATAGGTAAAAATGGTTCAAAAGCAGAAATTCGTGGAGCTTATCCAAAAGAAGATATAAATAAATTAATAGCTGAAGTTATTGCTGGTAAAGTAACAGTGCCATATACAGGAGATGTAACTGGTTATAAAGATGGAGAACATATAACTGGCAGTCCAAGTGCGCCTATTATGATTATAGAATATTCTGATTTAGAATGTCCTTATTGTAAAAGGTTTGGAGAAACAATGAGTCAAATTATTTCTGAATCAAATGGAGGTATATCATGGGTTTATCGTCATTGGATAGTTCATCCAGGTGCACTATCAAAAACTGTAGCATCAGAATGTGTAAGTAAATTAAAAGGTAATGATGCTTTCTGGAAATATATTAAACTTGTATTTGCATTAATGGACCCAAAGGAAGTAGTATCAGATTCAAGTAACTTATAATATATATGTAATAACCCCTCACTTAATAAAAAAAGTGAGGGGTTTATTATTAGGCTTTTTTATTGTGGACCTTAGCGGACTCGGACCGCTTACCTCCTCATTGCAAATGAGGCGCTCTACCAGATGAGCTAAAGGCCCAAACTAAATACTTCTCTATCTTACCGTATTTTTATTTTTTTGCAAGACCACTTTATACAAACCAAGAAGACACAAGAAATGATATCTTTTTGATTTGTATTTTAAAATAATGAATATATCGCGGCCAAAGCTGTAATTCCCATTAGTATCATTGTAATCCAACCAACAATATTTACTAATTTAGAATTTTTATAATGCCCCATTATTTTATGATTACCACTTATATGAACAATAAATATAAGTATGACTGGAGCCACTATCCCATTTGCGATTGCTGAATATATAAGTGCTTTAATAGGATCTATACCAATAAAGTTTATTAATATTCCTATAATTATAGATATTATCATTATACTATAGAAAGCTTTAGCTTCATTAAATTTTCGATAAAGACCTTCTTTCCATCCGAAGCTTTCAGAAATAGCATATGAAGCAGATCCAGCAAGAACTGGTATAGCAAGCATTCCAGTACCTATTATTCCAACTGCAAATAATATAGTTGCCCACCTACCTGCAAAAGGAGCTAAAGCAAGTGCTGCGTCATTTGCTGTAGCTATATTTGTGACTCCATTTTTAAATAATACACTTGCACATACAGCAATAATAAAAAACATTACGAGATTTGATAAAAACATTCCAGTCCACACATCTTTCCTCATACTTTTTATTTCAGCAGAATTTGTTCCTCTTCTTGAATGTACTGTCATTTTTCCTACCAATATTTCTTCTTCTATTTCTTGTGATGTTTGCCAGAAAAATAAATAAGGGGAGATTGTTGTTCCAAGTATTCCTGTAATTAATAATATTTGAGTTTTAGAAAAAGTAAGAGTTGGAATGATACTATCTCGGATTAACATAGGCCAATCCATATGGATTATGAGTCCAGTTGCAATATATGATAAAAGAGATATCACTAACCACTTTAGATATTTGCTATATTTTTGATAAGGAACATAAATTTGCAAAACTAATCCTAGTAGCCCAAATCCGATGACTAATAAAAAAAAGGGAATAGAGGGGATTAATAATTGGAAGCCCTTTGCCATTGCTCCGAGGTCAGCACCTATATTTAGAGTATTAGCGATAAATAATAATATTGTACATGCATATAATATTTTTCTGGAATATGAATGTTTTATATTTGCAGCGAGACCTCGTCCTGTTACAAGTGCAATACGTGCGCACATTTCTTGTATAACTGCAACAAGAGGGAATGTCCAAAAAGCCATCCATATCAAGCTTGTTCCATATTGTGCTCCAGTCTGAGAATAAGTAGCAATTCCAGATGGGTCATCATCTGCAGCTCCTGTTACGAGACCAGGTCCAAGTTTTTTTATATAATCTTCTCCTTCTCTTAAATATCCTTCACCTTTTTCTAATAAAGATTCTTTTTTCTCTATTAACTTTTCTTCTTCTAAAATAGATTTATTATTGTAATCTGAAACATCTGGTTTTTGTATTAAGCTTTCTTTTTCATTTTCATTCATATTTTTCTATTATACTATTTTATTGTAATTTGATACAATATATGAGTAACATTATGGCTCTAAATAAACCAAACAAAATTCAAATAATTAAATTTGCTCCTCCACCACCTGATTTACCTACACTTGGTCGTGTTGATCCGTCTGATGTTGCTTTTATTGGACGTACAAACTATGTTGCTTCTCTTGAAGAAAAAAGATTTGTTTTTGGAATAAAAAGAATAGACCGAAGACGTCATATGTATATAATAGGTAAATCAGGAGTTGGTAAATCAAAACTTCTAGAATTAATGCTTCGTCAAGATATAGCTTATGGACATGGTGTATGTATTATAGATCCACATGGAGAGCTTATTGAAGATATATTGCATTTTATCCCCGAAGACCGTATTGAAGATGTTTGTATTATTGACCCTGGTGATACTGAGTATCCTTCATCATTTAATCCTCTTGCAAATATCGACCCAACTTTTAAACACCAACTTACACAGGGATTGATTGAGGTTTTACGAAAACAATTTGGAGCAAATTGGACTCCACGTCTTGAACACGTTTTTCGTTTTACAGTATTGGCGTTACTTGATTATCCTCATGCCACAATGAGAGGAATGATTAGTATGTTAACAGACCGTAACTATCGTCAGAAAGTTGTAGAATATATTGAAGATGATATGGTTAAACGCTTTTGGGCAATAGAATTTGCTGATTGGTCTGAAAAGTTTGATACAGATGCTATCATACCGCTTGTTAACAAGCTAGGACAGTTTCTATCAGACCCGATGCTTCGAAATATTTTTGGACAAAAAGAAAATAAAATAGATATTGAAGTATTAATGAATGAACAAAAAATTCTACTTATTAATCTTTCAAAAGGAAAAATTGGAGAAGAAAATTCATCTTTCTTTGGTTCGATGTTTTTAACCAAAATTAAACAAGCAGGTATGGCTCGTGCAAAACTTGATCCTAAAGACCGTGCTGATTTTTATTTATATGTGGATGAGTTCCAAAATATTGTGACGGATACATTTGAGAACATTCTCTCAGAGGCACGCAAATACGGATTGAACCTAATCGTGGCTCACCAATACTTAGCACAACTACTTCCTAAAGTTCAACAAGCCGTCCTCGGAAATGTTGGTTCTATTATTACTTTCCGTGTTGGAGGTGATGATGCTACAAAACTTAAACCAGAATTTTCTCCGGTCTTTGATGTAAAAGATATGATAAATCTCGGTGTTGGAGAATTTTATATTAAAATGACAATAGATGGAGAAAGTTATGACCCATTCTCTGGTGAGACACTTCGAGTGTTACCAGCAACACACCCATCTTATAAAGATAGAGCTATTGAAGCTTCTCGCCGTAAATATTCTATTACTGCAGGTGATGCAGCTCGATTGATTGCTGAAGAAGAAGCAACTATCATACGTAGCGCTCAAGAAAAAGCAGCTATCACAGGTAAGAGTAAAGATAAGGATAATGATGAAGAAAATGAAAAACCTGATTCAAAAGAAGATAAAGGGGGAGAACCATTAATTTAATTATAAATTTGTAATTAGCTATTTACAAATTTATGCACCGTGGTATTATTATAATATAAAGGTCATAATCTAATTGTCTTTATAATATATGGTATTTATATATACAACATGTGAAAATATGGTTGAAGCAAAAGAGCTCGGTAGTTTAATAATAAGCAAAAAAATAGGTGCATGTGTAGATTTCTGGCCTATTTCATCTTGTTATGAATGGGAGGGTTCTTTTAAATGTATTGAACAAGCAATGCTTCTAATAACAACATTTGAAACTAAAATAGAAGAATTAACTAATATCATATCAGAAAATCATACATATAGTGTGCCTCTAGTTGCAGGTGTTGATGTTCGTCGTATAAACCACCCTTATAAAGAATGGATGACAGAAGTTATAGAATAAATATATGGACCAGAAAACTATATTAATTTTCGGTGTGTTTGATAATATACATGAAGGTCATCTTTATTTTATTCATGAGGCTAAAATATTAGGAGATAGATTAGTTGTTGTAGTTGCTCGTGATGAAATTGTAGAAAAAATGAAAGGTAAACTTACTATTAACAATGAAGTATCTAGAATAAATTCTCTTCTTGAAACTCCAGATGTGGATTTAGTTTTATTAGGTGATGCAGAAAATGGAACTTATAATGTATTAAAAGAAATAAATCCAGATATAATATGTGTAGGTTATGACCAAAATAAACTTTATGAAGATATAGAAAAATCAATAAAAAGAGGAGATTTAAAAGAAGCACAACTTATATATATAAAATCTCATAATCCTGATAATTTACATTCTTCAATTATAAATAAATAATATATGAATTTATTAATTCTATTAAAATAGTCAACTTTCTATTTTAATAGAATTTCTTTTATATTTGTTTAATTAAAGGTATAATATAAATAATATATGGAGAATGAAATTCCACACAATCGAGATATAACTTATTTTGCTAAAACGAATTTTCGTAATAGTGACAATATCTTTGGTATCAAACGTAAAGACCGTCGTCAACATATGTATGTACTTGGTAAATCTGGTACTGGTAAGTCTGTGCTCTTATCAAATCTTATTGTTCAAAATATTCAAAATGGTGAAGGTGTGTGTGTTGTTGACCCACACGGAGAATTAGTTGAAGAGATATTACATCTTATTCCTGAACATAGAGCAAAGGATGTTATTTATTTTAACCCAGCTGACACAGATTTTCATATTGGATTTAATGTTATTCAACTAGATGATCCAAAGTACAAACACTTAGTAGCATCAGGTTTGATGGGAATTTTTACAAAGATTTGGGCAAATGCTTGGAGTTCTCGTATGGAATATATTTTAAATAATGCAATTCTAGCATTATTGGATACTCCAGGTACAACTCTCCTAGGTATTCCTAGACTTCTTGTGGATAAAGACTATCGTCAAATGATAATAGGTAATTTAAAGGACCCCGTTGTGAAAGCTTTTTGGGTTCATGAATACGAACAATGGCGTGAACAATTTAGAAATGAAGCAATTGCTCCAATTCAAAACAAAGTTGGACAATTTCTTTCTACTTCTATCATCCGTAATGTTGTTGGCCAACCAAAATCTACTATAGATATATTCAACATAATGAATGAAGGTAAGATATTTCTCGTGAACGTTTCAAAAGGACGTATTGGTGAGGATAACTCTGCACTTCTTGGAGGTATGATTATTACAAAGATTCAACTTGCTGCTATGGAACGTGTTCGTATTCCAGAAGATGAACGTAAAGATTTCTATTTATATGTTGACGAATTTCAGAATTTTGCAACTGATTCATTTGCAAATATTCTCTCAGAAGCACGTAAATATAGACTCAATCTTACTGTTGCTCACCAATATACTGCTCAGCTTGAAAATAAAGATGGTTCAAAAGTGCGTGATGCTGTTTTTGGTAACGTTGGTACAATGATAATATTTCGCGTAGGAGCTGATGATGCTGACTTTTTAGAAAAAGAATTTGAACCAGAATTTACTGCTCAAGATTTAGTTAATTTACCAAACTTTAATATATATTTAAAATTAATGATTGATGGAGTTTCAAGTAGGCCATTTTCTGCTACAACTCTTCCTCCTATTAAGATAGATCTATCTTTAGGTGTAAAAGATAGAATAATAGAAACATCTCGTAAACTTTATACACGTTCTCGTGAGGAAGTAGAAAATGAAATATCTAAATGGAGTGGAATGCTTCAAGTGGGTGAAGGTGAAGCAAAATACAAAGCAGATTGTTCAAATTGTAGTAAAGTCACAATGGTTCCTTTTGAACCTCAAGAGGGAAGACCAGTCTACTGTAAAGATTGTATGTTCAAGATTAAAAGTGGAGAACTAAAACCTGAAAGTGGTTTCGTTGCTTCTCGTTCTTCTCGCCAAGAAGAAAAAGTTTCCACATCTCCTCTTTCAGTTTTAGGTATAGAATTTCCAGATACTGACCATAATTTTAAAATTTCTAAAGATGAAAGTATGAATGGAGTTTCAGTTAAATCAAAAGATTATAATAAACAAGCAGATTCAATAAAAACTGAAAATAATACCAAAAATAAACATTTTGAGAAAAATAATCCTAATTATAAAGGTAATAATAATAGAAATGTTGAAAATAAACATACAGGCCCCTCACCACTTTTAAAAGAATTACTTCAAAAAATTAATATAAATAATAAACCTGAATTAATACCAGATACAAAAGTACAAGAAATAAAAGTTCCAACTCCTACACCTATATCTCTTTCTTCACTTAAAAAACAATCATCAAATGAAGTAGCTAGTCATATAATCCCTGTTAAAGAAGCATCAGATGAGAAAAAAGCATCATTAAAGGATTTATTGTCTAGAATTTCATCTGAATCTGAAAAACCTAAAATAGAAGAAAAGGTTGAAGTAAAAGAAATTATTAAAGAAAAAATTAAAGAATTAGATTCATCTCCTGTTATTCATAATAAAGTAGAAAATTTAGTTGAAAAAGAAGTAGAGCCTAAATCAGAAATTTTGAGTGAATCACCTAATATTTCCGATGATATACCAAAAGAAGAAAAACCATCAGATTCTTGGCAAAAACCAAAAGCAAAAAAAGAGGTACCTGAGGATGTATTACGTAAAGTATTAGAATAATTACATATGATTTATTTAAACAAAAAACACTGTTTGATTTTATTAATAGTGTTTTTTGTTTTTTATCATAAAGTAGATGCTAATGTTGTTATTAATGAGATAGAGATTCTTCCTACTACAAATAGATTTATAGAACTTTATAATTCAGGTACTTCAGCTGTCTCACTTACTGGTTGGTATATTCAAAGAAAAACTGCTACAGGAAGTGAATTTTCATCTCTAATTTCTAAAACATATTTTGAAGGGAAAAGTATAGAGGCAGGAGGCTATTTTCTAATATCAAAAAGCTTGTTAGACAATTCTAATATTATTTATGATGGTCTTACCATAACAGAATCAAATACAATTCAAATTAAGAATGCAAATCAAGAAGTTGTTGATAAAGTAAGTTGGGGGGATTCCATAGATTGTAATACTATTTGTGGTCAGAATCCCAGTGAAAATAAAAGTATAGGGAAAATATCTTCAAATAATTGGTTAATTTTATCACCAACTCCAGGTTTAATAAATAATGAAATTGAAGTAATTATTGAAAATAATAATACTTTAGTAAATGACACTCCTGTAATTGAACCTATTAATGTTTCAGTTTCTAGTGGAATAAGTAGTCCGTCTTCAATAAATACTATTAAAAAGGAGCTAGAAAATCCTAAAATTATTACTAAAATAATTTCTAAAAATATTGCAGTTGCTAATGTACCTTTTGATATAGATCATCAAACAATAGGGTACAAAAAAGAAAAGATAATTCTCGGGCGTTTTTTCTGGAATTTTGGAGATGGTATGACCAAGAATGGAAATACTTCTGAACCGTTTAAATATATTTACGAATACCCAGGAGACTATGTATTAACTCTTTCATATTATAGTTCTATTTTTGATGTTAAACCAGAATCGGTAGATAGAATGACCATAAGAGTTATTCCTTCAGGAATAAATATTAGCTCAATTGGAACCCTTGATGATGCTTTTATTGAAATTGAGAATAATTCAAATTATGAGATAGCACTATATAAGTGGAATATAAAGGGAAGTATAAACAATTTTATTATTCCTGAGGGAATGATTATATTACCGAATAAGAAATTAAAATTATCTCCAAAAGTTACTGGATTTAATTATAATGATTTAAGTTCTATCACAATAACTAATGATACAGGTGAAGTATTTGCAAATTATCCAACAATAAAGATTATTACAGATAAAAAATACCAAAATAGAGATTCATATGTGAAAGATATAAATTCCAATATAAACCCAAAAGATGAATTAAATAAAGAAATAATAAATTTAAATGATTTAGGGGCAAGTGTGGCAAATTCAGGTATCTCAGATAAAATTAGTACTAAAACTTATTCATTATTTGGATTAGCTGGAATTATTATTTTGGGTATTATTTGTGTTATTATGATTCGTCGTAAAGATAGATATGGAGATTATATAGAGAATAATATTAGTGCTAAAGATATGACAATAATAGAATAGGATGCTAATATGAAAATATGGTTAATAAAAAAGATACATCATGGAATAAGGTCTCAGGTTGGTATGACGAATTATTAAAAAATGATGATAGTTATCAAGCTAAAGTCATAGTTCCAAATATTCTTCGACTTTTAGATATTAAAAATGGAGAAGTATTATATGACCTTGCTTGTGGGCAAGGATATTTTGCAAATATATTTGCAAAAAGTGGTGCAAAAGTTATCGCTTCTGATATATCAAAAAACCTCATTGAGATTGCTAAAAAAAATTACTCTAAAGATATTTCATTTTATATTTCACCAGCAGACAAAGCTCCATTTTTAAAAAATGAATCTGTTGATACTATAGTTATAGTTCTTGCAATTCAAAATATTGAAAATGTAAATGAAGTTCTGTTAGAAGCTCGTCGTGTATTGAAAAAAGGTGGTAGAATGATTTTCATTCTAAATCATCCAGCATTTCGTGTTCCACAAGGAAGTGATTGGAATTTTGTTGATGGAGTTCAGTCTCGTATAGTTAGTAGATATTTATCTGAATCTAAAATATATATTGATATGACTCCAGGTGAGAAAAACATAAAGAAAAAAGTTAAAACAATAACTTTCCATCGCTCACTTCAATATTATATGAAAATGTTTGCAAAGAATAATTTTGTAATAACAAGACTTGAAGAATGGATTTCTCATAAGCAAAGTCAAATTGGCCCACGTCAGATAGCTGAAGATATAGCTCGTAAAGAAATACCCATGTTTATGTGTATTGAACTAAAAAAGCTGTAAAATAAAACATACTAGGTAAAATCTAGTATGTTTTATTTTATGCCTCAAGAATTTCACCAACGAAAAATATATTACTATCATTATTAACATCTCCATATACTAGCCTTATTGCATTTATCTTTAATTTACAAGGACATTTTTCTTTCCAGTAGTTATTAATTTTATTCAATTTATCTTGTTTGTTTACTTATCTATTATATCCTTTAAATGTCTGGTATAATAAATATATTATGAAAAATAAAATCAATTTTTTTCTTATCTTGATTGTAGGATTAGCGATGATTTTAATAAATACAACTTTAATTTTTTCATCTGGAGGTCATTTGAGTAATTATCTAGAAATAATCGGTGGTATATGTTTTATAATTTATTCACTTTATTCACTTAAAAAATTAAATACAAATCTATAATTTTATGAATACAAAATTCAAGAGCTCATTTTGGGTAACAACCACACAATATATTGCGACTCCGATAATTATAATATTATTTCTATATTCAGTTAATTATTATTTTAATAATTTAGGACAATCAACTGAAGATTTTAAAACAGTTTCTTTCTATTTGCCATTTTTATTTTGGGCTTCAGTATATATGATATTTAGTATTTATGAATTGAGATATATAGATGTTTCTGATGATAATATTAAAACAAAATCTATAGGAATAGGAGATGAAATAATTAATTATAATGAGATAGAGTGGATAAACCAGAGTGGCATAGGCTCAAACTGGTATATTCTTACTTTCAAATATAAAAATAAAGAAACAGGAAAATCTAAAATTATTCATGCCTTACCTGAAATGTACACAATAAGAGAATCTCTTTCAATTTTTAACCCTTTTGCTGATTTAGAAATTACTAAGTTTATAAGAAGTAAAATAATTAGTTCAAATGGAGATTATAGAACTGACAATGAGCCTTCACGTTGGTACATACCAAAGCGAATGTTTCTGTCGTTTTTACCATTTCTAGTATTATATTTCTTCGTTTTATAAAATTTTATGAACACAAAATATAAAAGCTCTATATTAGCAACTTACTTTTATTATTTAATTTATATAGGACTAATAATAATTTCATTATTTTTTGCTTATAAATCATATACATTTTCCTTGAATGATAACTCAGCAGGCAGTTTTAATTTATTCTTCATACCTTTAATGATTTGGGTATCTTTAATTGCTGTTATAAAAATAATTAAATTAAAATATATAGAAGTAAATGATGAAAATATTTTAATCAGGTCTATAATAGGTAAAAAAATATTGAATTATACAGATATAGAATGGGTTCATATAAATAATGCTAAATTTGCAAATAGAGAATCTATTCTTTTAATTAAATATAAAAATATTAATACTGGTAAATTTAATATTATATATTTCTTACCAAAAACAGAAACAAATACAAATAGTCTAATTTCTGAGAGAATATCTAATGAGTTAGAAATTACAAAATTTATAAGAGAAAAAATTATAAGTGTAAGACCAGAATATAACACAATAGGTGAGCCTTCTGGTTGGTATATTGATAAAACATATTTTATTGCATTAATTCCGTTTATATTAATTTTTATTTATCTTTTAATTAAATAGATGAAAAAAGTCATATTTATTTGTAGAGGAAATATGTTTCGCAGTCAAATAGCTGAAGCTATCTATAATAGGTTAGCAATAGATGGGTCAGTATCTGAATCTTATGGCACAAATGTATCTGCTCGAAATGGCGAGGGGACAGTTCTTTCTTCTTGCTCTGTTTTAGATTTAGAATTAGAATTTATGAAAAATAAAGGTATGGATATTTCTAATAATATATGTAAACAGATAACCCCAGAATTATTAAAGGATAATTCAAAGATAATTATGATGTCTGAACCTGAATTTATTCCAGAATGGATTAAATCTTATCCTTATGAATATTGGGAAATTCCAAATCCTGAAGTCCATACACCTGAAATATTAGAGAATGTATATAATCTTCTTTATAAAAAAATAACCGAACAGTTAATCAATATTAAAAATGACTAGTTTTAACTAGTCATTTTTAATATATTATTTTTACTTTAATACTTTAATATCAGCACCAATACGATTTAATCTCTCAGCTATTTCTTCATATCCACGATTTATCATATAGACATTACGGAGGATTGATGTACCTGTCGATCCAAGCATCCCTATGAGGATTATCATTGCAGGACGGAGTGCAGGAGGGCAAACT
>JBBQGF010000015.1:0-15691 GCA_038322745.1 Minisyncoccia bacterium
GGAAGCCAGCTTCAAGATGAGGAATCGTTTGAGAAACCTAAGAGATGATTAGGTTGATAGGCACTAGGTGTACATGCAGTAATGCATTCAGCCGAGGTGTACTAATCGTTCGATTCCTATTAGGAAATGTGGAAATCATTATCGTTGTGTTCACAGCATTCAGTTTTCAGATATTATGCGCTCAATTTTTACGAAGTAAAAATTGAGCAGACGTAATTATCTTGAATGTTTTTTTGAATATATAATTTGAAAATAAAATAGTTTGTTGAATTTTTTGTTCTGGTGATTCATCTTAGTGGTCACACCTGTTCTCATTCCGAACACAGAAGTTAAGCACTGTAGAGCTGATGATACTCTTTTATGGGGAAAGTAGGCTATCGCCAGAACAAAGTATTCAACTAAAATAAAAATCACTATATTTATTAAAATATAGTGATTTTTATTTTTGCCATAATTTTTATTATGGCGATAACCATAGGAGATTATTGAGTAGGCTCACACGGATAATTTTCTGCTGAAAATTTCCGTGACCTCACCTCAGCACGTCTGCCTCCGGCCTTGCAGTCGGGTTATAGATATTTTTCTGCTGAAAAATTCCATAACCTTGCCTCGCACCGTCGTGCTCCGGTTCTATTGTCGGGTCCCATCCCAACAATAGCCCTTCCCGACTTCACGCCAGAACAAAGTATTCAAATCATAGAAAAACATCCTAAAGGATGTTTTTCTTATATATATTTAATGTTATAATTGATTATTAATAAATTATTTGTATACATATTAAATTTAAAATTTTATGAGTAAAAGGAATACATCCCAAAAAGGCTTGATATTACAGGTTATTATAGGAGTATTAGCAATATTTGCATTAGGTGTATTTGCTTATTTTTATATAACTGAAAAAATAATAGCGCCTATCGTTAGTAATGAAAAAAATTTAGAAAAAGGAAATATTCCAGTTTCTACTCCAGTAGATACAACTAATAAGAATAAAGTTTTTAATCTTGATGAATTAGAATTTTCTTATCCAAGTAATCTAAATTTTAATAGAGTTGGGGATACAATTATTCTAGGGCACACAGTACCCAAAAAACATATAAATAGTTGTGATCTCAAAGATGGTTTATCTATAGATGATGTTAGTGATTTTAATACATCTATTAAAATTTTCAATAAAAATCTTAAGGATTCTGTTTTAAGTAATGAATCAGATTATATTTCTAAAAATTATTTAAAAGATAATACTTTGGATTTATCACAAGGTTTTATAACCAAATTCAAAATAGGTAATTTAGATGGATTTAAAATAACAATGGGACTAGAGGGGTGTGGTGTTGATAATTATTATTTTCCATTATCAGCAACTAAAACCTTGTTTGTAAGTAAGAATTTTTATCTTGAAACATATCCAGAATCAGATAGGTCATCATTGAGTACTATCCCTGGATTTATAAATGGAGATCAAGAACAATTAATTTTTAATAATATTTTATCTACCATAAAAGGGCTTGAGAGTGTAAGTACTCTTGATATAAAAGTTTATTTTAGAAAAGATAAATTAGTTTGTTCTGAAAATAATATAAATTTAGTACCTTTTATTCATGTAATTCCAAAGACTCAAACAATAGCAAATGAATCATTAAATGAATTATTTAATGGCCCGACAGAAGTAGAAAAGGGAATGGGTTATTGGACTGATATTCCAGAAGGGACTCGCGTGAAATCTATATCAATTGTAGATGGTACAGCTGAAGTTGATTTAAATGATAAAATTGAATCTGGTATTACAAATTGTAATAAAGGAGGAACTAGAATGTCACAAATAAAACAAACATTAATGCAGTTTCCCACAATTCAGGCAGTAAAATTTTCTGTTGAAGGAAAGACAAAAAATCTTTTGCAGCCATAAAACATTTAATGTCAAATAATAAAATCCACTTCATTATAAGTGGATTTTATTATTTGACGTATATAATTTTTTATTATATAATAATAAAAAATTTAATTAGAAAATTATGGTTCATCTACAATTAATTGGTGGAATAATTAGCTTATTAGCTACTATTCCTTTGTTTATTGGCATTTATAGAGATAAAATCAGACAAAGTTTCATAACTTATTTACTATGGGGTTTTCTGGACATTATTACAGCTATAACAATAATTTTACAACATGGAAATTATTGGTTGCCAATTGGGTATTCATTGAGTTCAATTATTGTAGCTTGTCTTTTAATGGTAAAAAAACAAATTACATGGGGATGGATTGAAATGATTACAACTTTACTAGTAATTATTTGTTTATTAGTTTGGTGGAAAATGGGTGACAGAGCAGCTCTTATAGCAAGTGTCATCTCGCTTGGTATAGCGAGTGTTCCTCAAATTATTGAAACTTATAAGAATCCTTCGGCTACTCCTACTGGAATATATTCTCTATTTTTAATTGCAGATACACTTTCATTATTAAGTGGAAAAGAATGGAATGTGGAGCAATTACTTTATTCTGCTTCGGCTTTCTTTCTTTGTAGTTTGTTAATTATTCTTTCTATTAGGAGACCAGTTTTACTAACTTAAATTAATTAATTTTTAGAATCGTCTATCTTTCATTAGGTAGGCGGTTTTTTATATTTATATTTAAAATTTGAATACACAATATTTATTAGAAAAATTTACATCTGGGTGTTATACTACAAACATGACTTGGGCATCACAAAGAAGATTACAATATTTAAGTGGACTTTTCGTGCTTTTTTTAGTGGTTCTTTTTATCTTTCTATATCCAATTTTGTTTAAAAAGCCAACCTGTATGGATGGAGTTAAAAATGGAGCAGAAACTGGTATTGATTGCGGGGGAACATGTTCTCGTAGGTGTTTAGCACAGATTTCAGATCCTATAATTTTTTGGTCTCGAGCTTTCCATGTTGTAGGTAGTACTTATAATCTTGTAGCTTTTATTGGTAATCAAAATATGGATTCTGCTGTAAAAGAGGCCACATATGAATTTAAGATATATGATGTAAATAATAAAATGATTGGGAGAAAATCTGGTTCTACTTTTATTCCACCAAATAAACAATTTGCAGTTTTCGATTCTAGATTTGATGCAGGTGAATCACAAGTAAAAAGTGTCACTTTTGAATTCACTGGAAATCTTGATTGGGTAAAAAAACAACCGACATTAGACAGTCTCCCTATTTTTATAGATAATATTGCTATGGGGAGTGATAATCTAAATCCTAGTTTATCTGCTCGAGTAAAAAATGAATCAATACAAGATTTACCAAAGTTTGAGACCATTGCAATTTTATATGACATAGACAATAACGCTATTAATGCTTCAAAAACTTTTAGAGATGCTCTTCGAAGTGGAGAATCTATTTCTGTAAATTTTACATGGCCAGAACCTTTAACTGCTATGCCTGTAAAAAAGGATGTACTTTTTTCGATTAATCCATTTTCTGTTTCCTTTTAAAATTTTATGAAATTACGGAATTTAGAAATTGACTGGCTTCTTGTTATCTTTTTATTACCAGTCTTATTGGCAGGATTGGTAACAATGAAATCTTTTACAGAAGTTACTCCTTATTTTTCTCATCAATTAATATGGATAGGTCTTTCTTTTGCTGTATTTTTCTCATTATCGTATGTTGATTTTAGATTTTTAAAAAGAACAGATATTCTAGTTTCGATTTTTGGAATTTTTTCATTTCTATTAATTTTATTATTTATTTTTGGTCATACATCAAATGGCGCACAAAGCTGGTTTTCTTTCGGTGGTTTTTCATTTCAACCATCAGATATGATGAAATTAGTAGTTATTTTAATGCTCGCAAAATATTTTTCTCGAAGACATGTAGAGATAGAAAATTTTAAACATATTTTAATTTCAGGTTTGTATGCTTTCATCCCTTTTTTACTTGTATTTTTGCAACCAGATTTTGGTAGTGCTATGATAATTCTTTTTATCTGGATTGGAATGACTTTAGTCTCTGGTATTTCAACAAAACATTTTTTATTTGTTGCTGGTATAGGGGTATTATCAATTGTGTTACTTTGGTTTTTTGTTTTTCAACCATATCAGAAAGCTAGAATTATTAACTTTGTAAATCCATTATCTGATGTGCGTAAATCAGGATACAATGTTTATCAATCAACGATAGCAGTTGGTAGTGGACAACTAGTTGGCAAAGGAGTAGGTTTTGGAACTCAGTCTAGATTGAAATTTTTGCCAGAGTACCAGACAGATTTTATATTTGCTGCTTTTGTGGAAGAGTGGGGATTCATTGGAGCGATGATATTGTTTTTATTATTAGGACTTATTATTTGGCGAATATTGCACATAGCTTTACTTGGAGCTACTAATTTTGAAATGTTGTATGGAGTTGGTTTAGCAATTTATTTTATGAGTCATTTCATTATTAATATTGGAATGAATATTGGTATAATGCCTGTTACTGGAATCACTTTGCCATTTATGAGTTATGGAGGTTCTCATTTATTAACAGAATTTGTAGGATTAGGTATTTTAATGGGAATGAATAAGTACAGGAGAGTAGCACACAGAGATGATATGAGAAACGAATTTTTAGGAATATAATAAAAGTAAAATGACAAAAATAATTGATGGAAGAAAAATCAAAGATGAAATAATAAAAGACTTAAAAAATGAAGTTGAAACCCTTTCATTTTCACCTGTTTTTTGTGATATTTTAGTGGGGGATGATGCTGTGTCATCTTTATATGTTCGCATAAAAGGTAAAGCTGCAGAATCAATAGGAGTAAAGTTTAGAACAGTAAATTTTCCCGCCAATGTTTCAACAAATGAGTTAGTAGATGCCATTGAAAATTTAAACAGAGTTCCTTATATGTGTGGTATTATTGTTCAACTTCCATTACCATCAAATATAGAAACACAAACAGTTCTGGATGCTATCCTACCATCACTTGATGTTGATTGTTTAGGCTCTCAAAATAATAATTCATTTTATAATAATACAGATGAAGTTGGATATCCTACAGCCCTTGCTTGTATTAAAATTTTAGATTCATTGCAAACTGATTTGAATAATAAAAATATTGTTGTCTTAGGTCAAGGTAAGCTTGTTGGTTTACCTGTATCGCATTTATTACGCTCAAGAAATTTAAATTTGACTACAGTCGATAATAAAACTGATAATCGAGAGTCAATTATATTAAATGCAGATATAATTATTTCAGCAATAGGTAAAGGTAAATTTATAACTGGTGATATGATAAAAGAAGGGGTTATTATAATAGATGCTGGAACATCAGAAGAAAATGGCTCAATTATTGGAGATGTTGATAGAGAATCAGTCGAAGGCAAGGCCTCCTATTTAACACCTTCTCCTGGTGGAGTTGGCCCAGTAACTGTCGCAATTTTATTATCAAATGTTATAAACGAAGCTAAGCGACGTTCAAGTTTATTAAAATCAGAATCACAATTTAATAATTAATTATATGAGTATAAATAATTCTATTTTTAATTTTCTATTTACGTTATCAGACAATATTTACATTGCTAAATTTTCTCTTTTTTTATCATATCCATTTACTTATGGAATAATTTTAGCTGTTGCAGTTTGGGCAATATTTTTTAGTAAAAGGAAAATGTATAACTCATCTCTACTTTTTTTATCAGGTTTATTTTCCTGGATTATGGCTGCTGTTTTAAAAAGTATTTTTATGACCAGTCGGCCTTTTCATAATTTACTCATAACCCCTCTGTATCCTGAAACAGGGTATTCTTTCCCATCTCAACATATGGCAATTTTTTCTGCTTTAGCAATTAGTATGTTTCTTATAAATAAGAAAGCTGGCTTAGTATTCTCTTTTATAGCTATTCTTGTAGGAATTTCTAGGATTATAATAGGAGTTCATTATCCTATTGATATATTAGGAGGTCTAATTGTTGGAGTTTTAATTAGTTTAATATTTATTGAAATATATAAAAAGATATGATTTTACTTCATACGATTATTCTTGGGATAGTAGAAGGACTTACAGAATTTCTACCGATATCATCTACTGCTCATATGGATATTGTGCGTATATTTCTAAATATTCCATCATCAGAATTTATTAAAAGTTTTGAGATTATTATTCAACTTGGAGCTATTTTGGCTGTAGTTGTTTTATATTTTAAAAGAGTTTTTTCTTCTTGGAAATATATTAGGAATTTGATAATCGCTTTTATTCCAACTGGGATAATAGGATTCATTTTATATAAACTTATTAAGTCATTCTTACTTGGAAATATTTGGGTAGAGGCTATAGCATTACTCATTGGAGGAATTATAATAATTATATTTGAAAATTATCAAAGTAAGAAAGATAGTATAGAGCAAATCACACAAAAGGAGATTGAAGATTTATCTTATAAACAATTAATCACCTTAGGTATTGCGCAATCTCTAGCAGTTATTCCTGGTGTGTCTCGTTCGGGGGCCGTAATTATTTCCGGTCGTGCACTAGGACTAAGTAGAGCTTTAATAACAGAATTTTCTTTTTTATTAGCCGTCCCTACAATGTTATCTGCAACATTATATGATATTTATAAATCAGGATTTTCTTTTTCATCATCAGATTGGGGAACTATTTTGATAGGATTTATTGTTTCATTTTTAGTAGCTTTAGTTGTTATAAAATGGTTCCTCTCATACATCAGAAAACATACATTTAAAATATTTGGCTGGTACCGTATAATATTGGGTTTTGTTCTTATTTTATTATTATTTTTTAAAATTTTATAATTAAATTTTAATAATTTCATCAATTACGAATTCTTTTCGTATTTTGTCAACATTCTCTTTAGCATTGATTTTTAAGTCAAAAAGCTATAGAATACTCCTATTATGTGGAAAACAAGAATTACAGCAGTACTTATATTATTATTAGGCGCAGGTATAGGTTTCTTCGTTTATAAATCAGAAATGTCTCATAGACTTTTGGTTGCAAAAAATGCAACTACTGAGACTAAAGTTTCTCCATCGGGTTTTGCAAAATTCCCATTCAAGCTAGGGCTTGATCTTTCTGGTGGGACACACTTGGTATATCGTGCAGATGTGTCTGCTATCGCTACAACTGAGATAGGGAACTCAATGACTTCTCTTCGTGATGTTATAGAAAGACGTATAAATATATTCGGAGTTTCTGAACCAAGTATACAAGTTCAAGATGGTGGTTTCTCTAATCAAGGTGAACAACGTTTAATAGTTGATCTTCCTGGAGTTACCGATGTTTCAAAAGCTGTAGAAATGATTGGTTTAACTCCTATGCTTGATTTTCGTACAGAAAATCCTGTAAAAGATGCTACTCAAGAAGCTACTGTTGGTAAAGATGGTAGTGTTGTAATTGACCCTTATGCCTCAAAATATATAAAAACAGAACTAACTGGTCGTTTCCTTGATAAAGCAATTCTTGAATTTAATCAAACAACAGGTGAGCCTGTAGTTTCTCTTCAATTTAATAAAGAAGGTTCTGATTTATTTGAAAAAATTACAAAAGAAAATGTTGGAAAGAGTGTTGCTATATTCTTAGATGGTCAACCTATCTCTATTCCAACTGTAAATGAAGCTATTACTGGAGGAAAAGCTCAAATTTCTGGTAATTTCAAACCACAAGAAGCAAAGCTTTTGGTTGGACGTTTGAATTCAGGAGCGCTTCCTGTTCCTATTGAACTTATTTCTACTGAAACTATTGGTCCATCACTAGGTGCTCAAGCAACAAGTGCAGGAGTTAAAGCAGCATTAATAGGATTCATTACTATTGCTCTATTCTTGATTATTTGGTATCGCTTACCAGGACTTATAGCTGTGGTTGCTCTTACAATATATGTGATTATAATGCTTTCTATATTTAAGATAGTTCCTGTTACTCTAACAGCAGCTGGTATTGCCGGATTCATTATCTCGCTTGGTATTGCAGTTGATGCTAATGTCCTAATATTCGAACGTATTAAAGAGGAACTACGCGGAGGAAGTAATGTTACAGATTCTATGCATCATGGTTTCAAGCGTGCATGGCTTTCTGTTCGAGACTCAAACATTTCAAGTATAATTACCGCTATTATTCTTTATTGGTTTGGAACAACCCTTATAAAAGGATTCGCTCTTGTATTTTTGATAGGTGTTCTTATTTCAATGATTTCTGCAATTTCAATCACACGATTATTCCTATACACTCTTAATATTAAAAAAGTGAGTGGATTTACAAACTTCTTATTCGGGTCGGGTTTTAGTAGTGCTAAATCTCAAAAATAATATATGTTCATCATCAAATATAAAAAAGTTTTCGTTTTAATTTCAGTAGCTTTGGTTGCTTTATCTATAAGTTCAGTCATATTCTTTGGTTTAAATTTCGGAATCGATTTTAAGGGAGGAGCTCTTACTGAAGTAGAATATACATCAGTTCGTCCAGAACAATCATTTATTGAAACTACTCTCAAGACACAACCTGTTGGACAAATTATTATTCAACCAATCGGTGAAAAAGGTTATAGTCTTAAAACTCGTGATTTAACTATCAAAGAAAAAGATTCTATAATCTCTGCTCTCGGAGTAGATGCTAAAGAAAAAAGTTTCACTTCTATTGGACCATCTGTTGGGGTTGAACTCGCTCGTAAATCAATAATCTCATTTATTCTTGTTGCCCTTGGAATTATTTTTTGGATTGCATTTTCATTCCGTAAAGTTTCAAAACCAGTTTCTTCTTGGAAGTATGGATTTATCGCTATCGTATCTCTAATTCATGACATCATAATCCCAGTAGGAGTATTTGCTGTTCTTTCTCATATATTTGGAGTAGAAGTAGATACTCTCTTTGTTGTTGCTATCTTAACAATCCTTGGCTTATCAGTTTCTGATACTATTGTTGTCTTTGACCGTATTCGTGAGAATATTCGCATTGGACATTTTAAAACATTCGATGAAACAGTTGGTAGGAGTTTAGACCAAGTTTATACACGTTCTATTGCAACATCTTCAACAGTTATAATGGCACTTATTGCACTAGTGTTATTTGGGCCAACAAGCACAAAAGTTTTTGCATTGATGCTCACAGCAGGAATGTTTTTTGGAACATATTCAAGTATATTCCTAGCAAGTCCACTTCTAGTTTTCGTTAATGGTTGGCAAAATAAGAAGTAATATTAAAGTAATATAATTTAGTTTTCACATAGAAAATACCTCAGTAATCCTGAGGTATTTTCTATGAAAATATCACTTAAAGCTTATTATTTTTTATGCTATAATATACTATATCGTAATTATTAATTTTTTTTTAAATTTAACCTATGTCAATTTTATATATAGTTATTGCAATAGTTGTCGCTTTAGTTTTATACCTTATTTTTAAATATAATGGGTTTATTACTTTAAAAAATCGTGCACAGGAAGCATGGGCAGATATTGATGTTCAGCTTAAGCGTCGCTATGATTTAATTCCTAATCTAGTAAATACAGTAAAGGGTTATGCATCTCATGAGTCAAGTACTTTTGAGAAGATTACAGAAGCACGTTCAAATGCTATGCAAGCAGGAACAACTGCAGAAAAAGGGGAAGCAGAGAATATATTATCAGGAACATTGAAATCTCTTTTTGCTATATCAGAAGCTTACCCAGATTTGAAAGCTAATACTAACTTCATGCAACTTCAAGCAGAATTATCTGATACTGAGAACAAGATTATGGCTTCACGTCGTTTCTATAATGGTAATGTTCGTGATTTCAATACAGGAGTTCAAATGTTTCCAGGAAATATAATTGCAAGTGTGTTTAAATTTACAATATTAGAATTCTTTGAACTTGAACAAGATAGTGCCGAGAAGAATCCAGTCGAAGTTAAATTTTAACAATTAACTCACCTACCATTAGGCAGGTTTAAAATTAATATGGCATATATAATAATAGCAGTGGTAGCAGTATTTTTTCTTTCAGGTATTAGAGTAGTAAAGCAATACGAAAGAGGTGTTATATTTTTTCTCGGAAAATGTAATGGTGTTCGTGGTCCTGGACTTATATATGTCGTTCCGATATTTGAGAAAATGACTGTAATTATGATGAGAACAGTTACAATGGAAATACCTTCTCAAAAGATTATAACGAAAGATAATGTGTCTATCGATATTGCTGCAGTAGCTTATTATCATATTACAGACCCAGAGAAAGCAGTTATTGCTATTGAGAATGTATATAATGCTGTTAAGCAAATCAGTCAGACAACAGTACGAAATGTAGTTGGTCAATTTCAACTCGACCAATTACTCTCACAGACAAGTGCCATCAATGTACAGATTAAAGATGTTATAGACTCACATACTGGTCCATGGGGAGCAGAAGTAACTGCAGTTGAAATCAAAGATATTTTCTTACCTGATAATATGCAACGTGCTATGGCCAAAGAAGCAGAAGCAGAGCGTGAACGTCGTGCTAAAATTGTCGCAGCAGAAGGGGAATTCCAAGCTGCCCAGAAGCTCGGTGAAGCTGCTGATGTTATCGCAAGTCATCCTGTAGCACTTCAACTCCGTACACTTCAGACAATGGCAGAAATTTCAGTTGAGAAAAATTCCACAATAATCTTTCCAGCACAATTCATGACAACAGTTGCTGAAGCTGTAAAAATGATAAAAGGGGATGGATTAAAATAGAATAGTTAAAATGCAATGATTACTATATTAAAATTAAAAAGGATGAAAAAAAGTCTTTATTTGATTATTTTTTTTCTGCTTATTCTTTTAAAAACTAATATAGTTTTTGCTGCAGATTCTATTAAGAATTATGACGTTAATATAAAAGTAAATCATGATTCATCTATTTTAATTACTGAAAATATAAAATATGATTTTGGTGAATCAAAAAAACATGGGATATTGCGAGACATACCAGTAAAATACAATGATTTTAAAGTAAATAAATCTATACAATTAAATGTAGAATCAGTAATTATGGATGGTATCAATGTCAAGAATGTTATTACTGATAAAGGTTCGAATAAAAATATTAAGATAGGAGATATAAATGAATTTATTTCTGGGGAACATAATTATACTATAGTATATAGTGTCAAAGGGGCTATGAGTTATTTTGATAGTTTTGATGAAATATATTGGAATGTTATAGGTAATTTTTGGAATATTCCAATTGAGAATGCAACAGGAACAATAGAATTGCCAAGTGGTGTAGATATGACAAAATTACAAATCAGTTGTTATTTTGGTATATTGGGTTCTAAAGAAAAATGCGGAATTAATATTTTAAGTAATTCTGTATTATCTAAATCTATTCCATTATTAAACCCAGGAGAAGGATTAACTCTAGCAATTGGCTTTCCAAAAGGTATAGTAAATGAGCCTACGAAATTTGAGTCAATAATTTCTTTAATTTTTGATAATATTATTATATTTTTACCTATACTTGTTTTTATTATAATGTTCTTTGTTTGGAAAAAATATGGTAAAGAACCAAAAGGTTATTCTACTATTATTGCGCAATATGAACCACCTAAAGGAATGAAACCCACATTAGTTGGTTCACTTGTTGATGGAAGCGTAGATTTTCGAGATATTATTTCAGGGCTAATTTATCTAGCAGAACAAGGATTTATTAAAATAAAAAAAATTGAGAATGGAGTTGATTTGAATAATTTAGATTATGAACTTGAAATATTTAAGGAGGATACTTTGAATTTGGAAAAAACTGAAAAAGATATTTTAGGATTATTTTTTAATAATATAAAGTTAGGACAAGTTGTAAAAATATCAGATTTAAAAAATGATCTTAATTTTAGTAATAAAATTGAATCAACAATATCTGGTATCTATAAAGATATGAAAGATAGAGGTTTTTATGAAAAAACACCTCATGTTTTTAAGACCCCCTACTTGATAGCACCTTTTATTTTTTTTATGATATTTACTTTAATAGAATCAAAAAATATATTATCAGTAATTTCAACAACACTTTCAGTTGCAATTATATACGTTTTTAGTTTTTTTATGGGTAAAAGAACTAAATTAGGATCAGAAACTCGTGATTATATTTTAGGATTTAAAGATTTTTTAATAGTTACTGAAAAAGACAGACTAGATTTCCATAATGCACCAGAAAGAAAACCAGAGCAATTTATGTCTTTTTTACCTTACGCGATAGCACTTGGTGTTGAAGATAAATGGGCAAAACAGTTTGAAGGAATAAATATTGAGCAACCTCAATGGTATTCTTCTCACACTACTAGTGCTTTCATTGTTTCTGACTTTGTTTCTCACATATCAGGGATAACTACATCTTTTAATTCTACTGTAGGAACAAAGTCTGGTTCTGCTTCTGCTGGATTTTCAGGCTCAAGTGGTGGCGGATTTTCAGGGGGTGGTAGAGGTGGTGGTGGAGGAGGAAGTTGGTAATTTATTAATATTATTAAATCATATATGGAAAATAACAATTTTTACGGTTCAAAATTTTATAACTCAAAAGTAAATACTATTCTTTTGTTTGTGCTTATTATTCTTATGATAATGGCTATTGTAATTATGCTCAAAAATAAAGATACTTATTTACCAATATTAAAAGAAAATAATAAAGATACTATAGTAACTATTGATAAGACTATGCCTATTGTTTTTGATAAAAGCAAAATTTTAGGGAATAAAAATGATTTGATTTCTTTTTCAATTGAGCCAAATACTAAAGTTAATGGAATTATTTCATATAGAGGCATTATAAAAGGTGCATATTTTTTTGAAGGAAATATTTTAATGAATGTTTTAAACATGGACAAAAAAGTTATTTTAAAAAGTAATGCTGTTGCAAAAAGTGATTGGATGACAGCAGGACCAGTTGATTTTGAAGGGAATATAGATTTCACAAATCTGGAAAAAGGTCCTGCGTATATAGAAATACACAATGACAATGCTTCAGGTCTCCCAGAAAATGATAAAAGTATTTTAATTCCAATAATCATAGAATAAAACTTAATGTATATCAAAAACAAATCAAAAAAAGTAGTAAAAAAAATTTATATTTTGGGCATTTTTTATATTTATATTTTATCTTCTAGCATAGTTTTTGCTCGTGGCGGCGGGGGAGGTTCAAGCGGTGGAGGTGGTGAAGGTGGTAGCTCAGGTGGATCAAGTGGGACAGGAGGAGTAGGGGGTGTATTAGGAATAGTCCAATTTATTTTTTACGTAATTATTATCTTTACAATGATTGCTATTCCTTGGTATATAAAAAAACAAAAGATTAAAAAAGCTACAATGCTATTAAAAAAAGCTGAATTACAAGACCCAAGCTGGAGAGAAGATGGTTTAAAGAAAAAAGTATCAGAAATATTTTTAAAATTTCAAGAAGATTGGAGTAATTTTAATATAGAAAGAATGAAAGGATATTTAACAGAAGAATATTACAAGAGAATGGTTCTAGAAATGAATGTTTTGAAAAATGAGAATAGGCAAAATAGTATGGAAGAAGTAATTATTAATAGCTTAAATTTATTAGAGATAGTAGATGAAGCTGATAATACCAAAGACAGTTTTACAATAGAAGTAAACGCGCAAGCTGTGGATTCTCTAAATGATTTAACAAATAATCATTTACTTTACAGAGACACAAATCCTTTTACCGAGTATTGGAATTTTGTTCGGCAAGGTGGTGATTGGAAACTTAATCTAATAAAACAATCCACAGAAGATGAGCAGGAAATAGAAAAAGATATTGTTGATTTTGCTAAAAATAATAATTTTTATTATGACCCTGATTTTGGATGGCTTATGATGCCAAACAAAGGAGTAATCTTCAGTAGTAGTAATTTTGAAACGTCAGATATAAATAATCATGTTGTTGGATATTTTAAAGATAAAATTGTTGAATTTTATACTTTTATACCAAATAAAGAAACTAAAAATCCAACAAATTATATTGTTGCTCAAATGGTTCTACCTATAAGATATAATAATATTGTAGTAAGAAAAAAAAGATGGTTATTTAATTTTAGTCCTTCTGGATTGAGACGAATAAAGACAGAGAGTAATGATTTTGATAAGAAATTTTGTATATGGGCAGATCCTGCTGACCAAGTAAGCTCTTTTGAACTCTTATCTCCTAACTTTATGGAAAAAATATATGATTTACCATTTGAGTTAAATATTGAAGTAGTAGGTAACTTTCTTTATTTTTATAGTAAAGAAAGGTCTAGTATAAGCTATGATAAAATGTTGGAGGTATTATCTTGGGCATTTGATGAAATGAAAATGTAGTACGAATATTTAGTTATTCATTAAAAATAAATTATTCTTATAATATAATTATATGGCAACACTATACACACAACAAACAAAAAACATAGAAAAAACATGGTTACTCATGAGCATCTTTTTAATAATAGTTATAGGTCTTGGTTATGTATTTTCTCGAATGTATAATAATCCATCGATATTATATTTCTTTGTGATTTTTTCTGTGGGAATGAATATTATTGGTTATTGGTATTCTGACAAGATAGCTTTATCTATGGCAGGAGCTAAACTTGCGACACGTGAACAATATTTTGATTTTTATACAATAGTGGAAAACTTAGCAATCACAGCAGGACTCCCCATGCCTCGTATATTTGTGATAGAGGATAGTGCCCCAAATGCTTTTGCTACAGGTCGTGACAAAGAACATGCTGTCGTTGCCGTGACAACGGGGCTACTTTCTATTATGACAAAACCTGAGCTTGAAGGTGTAGTTGCTCATGAAATGAGTCATATAGGTAATCGCGATATGCTTTTAGCAACTGTTGCAGTTGTTTTAGTTGGGTTTGTTGCAATAGTTTCAGATATGATGATTCGTATGTCTATATTTGGTGGACGACGTGATGATAGAGAGGGGAATGGACTCTTTATGATAATTGGTATTGTTGTGGCTATTTTAGCTCCTATAGCAGCCACTCTTATACAGTTAGCTATATCTCGTAAAAGGGAATATTTGGCTGATGCATCAGGATCACTTCTTACTCGCTATCCAGAAGGACTAGCAAGTGCACTTGAAAAGATTAGTAAATATAATAGACCTATGATTCACAAATCATCTGCTATAGCACATTTGTATATTGCAAACCCTTTAGGTGGAAATAAAATAAGTGGATTATTTTCTACTCACCCCCCAATAGAAGAGAGAATAAAAGCTCTCCGTTCAATGTAATTTTACCAACATATTTAAAAAATATGTTGGTAAAAAGCTAAATGTTTAGTATGATACAACCAGATGTTCTTTTCAGAACATGAGCTTTTTTTATTAAACTCATGTATATCCCGGCCATGGTCGGGATATGGAGAGGTCGCATAGTGGTCTAGTGCACCGCCTTGGAAAGGCGGCAAGGTGTTAAAGCCTTCGGAGGTTCAAATCCTCTCCTCTCCGCCAATTTTCACTTTTTGTGAAATCGTAAGAAATTGCCTCGGCGCAAAGCGCCTCGGCATGGTATTTTTCCGCAATTTTGAAGGCATTTTTGAAATCCAAAAACAAAGAGCGGTCGGCAATGCGGAAGTTCGAACCAATCTTTTTAAGAAAATCCCGTCCCGCGACGGGATTTTCTTGTTGAGCGTATTTTTCGGCTTGGTTGGCTTCTTTTAGAAAGGCAATGGCAAGTTCGAACCGATTATTGCTCTTTCGCTCAAAAGACTGGATTTTCTCCTGAAAATCTTTTTT
>JBBQGF010000016.1:0-13119 GCA_038322745.1 Minisyncoccia bacterium
CCGCTCGGATTAATTGAACCACCGTTTCCAGCAGAAGCATTAATCGTGTAGGTTACTGGAATCGGAGTTGGTTCGACAATAACCTCTTTCTTGCATGCTACGAATACGAGCACACAAAAGATAATAGCTAGAATTGCTTTCATAATTTTCGATTTTTTTAAAGGTTTCATTTATTTACTTTAAAAATGATACATATACAATATATTGTCAATATAAGGGTATTTTAGAAAGTGGATAACTTTCTTATTCTAAAATTACCCCAGAAGGGGTAATTTTAGAATAAGAAAGTTAATTAGGTAGACCACCTCCTCCATTTCCACCAACCCAATGACATCCATGTTGACACCATGGGTCAGTAGAACCAGGACAAGCATTTTGAGTAAAGACTGAGCAAGATTGACCTTCATTAGGATTACCTCCACCACTACATGTACTTCCTACAACAGTTCCAGAACAGTAACCAGTAGAACAAGAAGTGGGAGTAACACAACCTAATGTTGTACCAACACATTCTTTTGCATAACCTGCACCACAAGTAGAAGTAGAACAATACTTGCCACATGTACCAGAAGAACCATCTGTAATAATTTGCGAGGCCCCATTGACACATGCTATTCCATTTCTACATGGATTAGCAGCACTACAATTTTCTTTATTGTGTACCAAATATCCATCAGCATAGTAAGTATGGTCACCATCTAGCATAAAGTTATATAGATTGGTATTGGATGATGCTGATTTACTATCAATTGTTTTAATCAATACATTACCTTTGTCTGTGATTAGAATATCACCCACATGAAGTGGTGTGACTTCTATACCTATGTTTTCATTTGCTGTCTTTTCTGGATTGATTGATTTCCATCCATTAGTTGTTTTAAATGGATGCTCTTCTGTTACAAAGTAGGTTCCACCGTTGAATGAGTATAGTTTTCCATTTAGTTTTGGTTGATGTAAACCTAAAACTGTATTGTTTGTTTTATCACCTTTTAATACATCTCCTACTCTTACATCTTGGATATTCTTTTTTGTATTATTAGAAAGAGTTACTTGAGTATCAGCGATGAAGCAGGATGGGTATGTGTAGGTACAAGAAGGAGGAGGAATAATAACGTTATCAGTACAAGAAACAGAAAAAGTTGTAGTTTTATACATGATTTTATCTGCAGCAGTTAAAGTTGCATTTATATTTGTTCCAATACCAGTTCCATTACTGCAAGATTTAGGAAGACCATAATTAGGACCAGGAGCATATTGAATAAATGAGCATTCGCAAATTGTTGCACTACCTCCTGAAGACCATGTAACATTATTAATCGATTGACCTGCACTTAAAGTTATACCGTTAAGAATACCATTTACTTTAACTATCACTGTTGGATCAGCTGAAGCACTATTTGAGAAACCTAAAACTAAAATGGCAGTAAAGATGAATAATGAGATTTTTGTTAAATTTTTCATTGTGATTGAGTTAAAAATTAATAATTTAATATATCTATAGTATAACATGGATTATGAACAATATCTATCAATAGTTATACACAACTATTGCTTGAGATAATATTATGTGATACTATAGCCACATATATGATAACCGTAATTGAAGTAAAAAAGAATACAAACGAGAGTAATATGAATCTCGTTCGCAGATTTAGTCGTAGGGTTCAAGAATCTGGAATTATCCAAAAAGTTAAAAGTAAGCGCTATAATGAAAGAGCTGAATCAAAAGTAAAAGTAAAAATAGCAACACTTAAGCGTATTAACAGAAGGAAGGTTTTAGTTAAATTACAAAAGATGGGTAAAGCCCCAGTAGTAGTCAAACGCGGTCATCGTTAAAAGTTAAACTATGCCAGACACAGAATTCTGTACAATCTTAAACTCCACAAAAGGCAAGCTTCCACGCTTGCCTTTTGTTTACATTAAAAATGCAATACTTGGAGAAAAATATGAGCTTGGAGTTGGTTTTGTATCTCCACGAAAACAAAAAGAGATAAATAAAAATTATAGAAATACAGACAAGACAACAAATATATTATCTTTTCCGATAACAGAATCATCTGGTGATATAACTTTTGATTTATCTAAAGTGAAAGCTGATGCTCCCCTTTTTAAGATGACTTATTCCAAATTTCTAAAATATTTATTCATTCACGGATGCTTGCATTTGAAAGGATTCGATCATAGTAGTATAATGGAAAAACAGGAGCAGAAATTTCTAAAAATGTTCTCTTAATTTTATGTTGTTAAAATAATAATGATTAAAAATAATTTCAATGTTGGTATCGATATAGGAACAAATACTACTAAAGTAGTGGTTATTGGTTACAACAAAGAAACAAATTCGCAATCAATACTTGCAACAGGAGTATCAAATACAGAAGGAATGAGACTTGGTTATATAACAAATATTGACCAAGTTGCAGAAAGTGTAAAAAAAGCTGTTAAACAAGCAGAAAATATCTTAGATGCTAAAATCCGTCGTGCTTATATTTCTATTGGAGGAATTAGTCTCGGTTCATCTATGTCTATTGGTTCAGTTATTATTTCTCGTGCAGACCAAGAGATAACACAACTTGACGTGACTAAGGCTCTAGCCAATAGTGAAGAAGGTTTAGAAATTGTAAATAGAAAAATTATACATATAATACCAGTTAATTATAAATTAGATGGTAAAGAGATACATGGTAGACCTGAAGGTATGCGTGGTATTAAACTTGAAGTAAAAACGCTATTTATAACTTGTTTAAAACAAAATATTGAAGATTTAATAACAGTACTTGGACTTGCAAATATTGAAGCTATAGATGTTATGGCATCTCCTATTGCCCTTTCTACAATACTTTTAAATACAAAACAAAAAACAGCTGGATGTGCACTTGTAGATATAGGAGCTGAGACAGTTTCAGTATCTGTTTTTGAAAATAATCAAATAATATCATTGCAAGTATTTTCTATTGGGAGTATGGACATAACAAAAGACGTAGCTCTCGGATTTAGAATTGCATTAGAAGAAGCAGAAAGTGTAAAACTAGGAAGTATAATTGGTGGAGATTATCCAAAGAAAAAAGTTGATGAAATAATAGAAGCAAGACTTGGAGATATATTTGACTTAGTAGAAAATCATTTAAAAAAGATTAGGAGAAACGAATTACTCCCTGCAGGAATTATAATAACAGGTGGTGGCGCAAATATAATAAAAATAGAAGAAATAGCTCGCAAGCAATTAAATCTTCCTGCAAAAGTTGGACCAATAGATAATACAATCAATAATAAATTTAAAATAAAAGACCCAACTTGGTACACCGCATATGGACTAGCATTATCATTTCCTCTTAATTCAAATAGCAATATCCAGATTTCTGTTTCAGATAATATTAAACAAGTGAAAGGATTTTTCAAGTCTATTTTATCTCAACTTCTCCCTTAAATATTATAATAACAAAACAAAGGAAACATTTTGTCAAATGTTTCCTTTTTGTAAATTTCTGGTATTATGTATGGAGTAAATTATCATTAACGAGCATACTTCCTCCCCGTCATTTATATTGACGTGCTTGGGATGCTACATAAATTATGCCTAAAATAAACCCAGACATAGAAACATTTGCAAGAATTAAAGTTATCGGTATAGGAGGTTCAGGGAAAAACGCCCTTAACCACATGATAGCTTCAAAAGTAAAAGGTGTGGAGTTCATCGTTATGAATACTGATGTTCAAGACTTACACAATTCACTTGCTGAAAAGAAGGTTCATCTTGGTAAAAATCTAACAAAAGGACTAGGAGCAGGAATGAATCCAGAAGTTGGAAAACGTTCCGCTGAAGAAACTAAAGCTGAAATTCAAGATGTCATCAAAGGAGCTGACATGGTATTTATTGCTTGTGGTATGGGTGGAGGAACAGGAACAGGTGCTGCTCCTATAGTAGCTCAAGCTGCCAAAGAGCAAGGTATTTTGACTGTTGCTGTTGTAACAAAACCATTTTCATTTGAAGGAAATCAGCGTATGAAATTAGCTGAGATTGGACTTTCCGAACTTGAACGTGAAGTTGATGCAATTCTTGTAATACCAAACGATAGACTTATAGTTATCTCTGGAAAAGATGTAGGTTTCAGACAAGCATTTGCACTTTGTGATGAAGTTCTAAAACAAGCTGTTGAAGGAATCTCAGAACTTATAACTACTCCAGGAATGATTAATGTGGACTTCGCTGATATAAAGGCAGTGATGTCAGATGCTGGCTCAGCACTCATGGGAGTAGGTATAGCTGCAGGTGAAGGCCGTGCTGAAAAGGCAGCTCTTCAAGCTATTAATTCCCCTCTTCTTGATTTATCTATCTCAGGAGCAAAAGGAGTACTATTTGCAATCTCAGGTGGAGATGATTTAACTATCCATGAAATCCAAGAAGCAGCTAAAGTAATAACTGAATCAATCGACAAAGAAGCTAAAGTAATATTTGGTACAATCTCAGATGATAAACTCAAAAAGGGTGAAATGAAAGTTACAGTTATCGCAACTGGCTTCCCTACTGATATGCCAAAACGTTCACTTTTCCAAATTCATCAGAAAAGTACTGAAACAACTGTAGCGTCTTCTTCCAAAGAAGAAGTTAAACAAATTGTAAAAGATACAATAAAAGAAACACCATCAGAATATATTAAAAAAATTGAAAATGTTGAAGATGATTTATTTATTGATGATACTGATGATTGGAGTACAGTTCCAGCATTTCTAAGAAGAAATAAAAAGTAAAATACTAAATATATTAAAACCCCAAGTTTGACTTGGGGTTTTAATATATTTAGTATAAAATGGATAAATGTACGAATTAATTATCATAGGTGGAGGACCAGCAGGCACTGCGGCGGCAGTATATTCTGCTCGTAAACAATTAAAAGCAGCTATTATTACAAGCGAATTTGGTGGCCAGTCTGTGGTTTCAGAGAAAATATTCAATTGGATTGGAACTCCAGAAATTTCAGGAGCAGAACTTGCTTCTAATTTAAAAAAACATACTCTTTACTATAAAGGGCCATTTTTAGATATTATTGAAGGAGAAAAGATTATTTCAACAACTAAGCAAAACGGAGTAATTAATATCAAATCTGAATCTGGAAAAGAATTTACTACTAAAGCTTTACTTATAACAACAGGAAGTGGAAGGAGAAAATTGGAAGCAATAAATGCAGATAAATATGAACATAAGGGAATAACTTACTGTGCTTCTTGTGATGGACCTATGTTTGAGGGACAAGATGTACTTGTCATCGGTGGAGGTAATGCAGCATTTGAATCAGCAGCTCAATTATTGGCATATTGTAAAAGTGTCACTTTAATAAATAGAAGTGAAAATTTTAGAGCAGATGAAATTACTATTAATAAATTGAAAGAGAATCCTAAATTTAAAATTATTACGAATGCAGAAATAGTCGGTGTAGATGGAGAGCAATTTGTAACATCACTAACTTATAAAGATATTAAAACTGGAGTAGAACAAAATATTCCAACAACTGGAATATTTGTAGAAATTGGACAAACTCCAAATATTGAATTTGTTAAAGATTTAGTTACTATAGATAATAATAAGAAAATTGTAGTTGATCCAATGTCTCAAGTAAGTAGTGTTGAAGGTATTTGGGCAGCCGGTGATTGTACAAATGGCCGTTATCATCAGAATAACATAGCTGTAGGTGATGCTGTTAAAGCGCTAGAAGATATATATATTTGGGTACAAAAGAATAAATAATAAAAATCCCCATAGTTATCTCTATGGGGATTTTTATTATTTTTGTATATTTATTTTTTCTAATATTTCCTCCAACATTTCAAGTTCAGCTTTTGAATTTGGTTGAAATAATTCCATAATATTTTCAAGAGGAACTGCCTCAACTTGATGTCCTTCTTTAAATGCTAGTTTAATTAAATCCGGAAGATAATATTCTTTAGCAGCATTATTATTCCTTATTTTATCTATATTATTCCAAAGCCAATCTGCATTAAAAGCATAAATAGCGGGATTAATTTCTTTTATCTCTTTTTGATTATCATTTGCATCTTTATATTCTACAACTTCAACTACCTTTCCATTTTCATTTCTAATTATTCTACCTAGATGATAAGAACCTGCACGCCAATCATTAAAATCAGGAACTAAAACTGTACCCATAGTTATAATTGCTCCTGTTTTTTCATGTGAATCAATAATACTATTAATAGTAGATTTTGAAATTAAAGGCTGGTCATTAGATAAAACTAATATCGTTTTATGTTCAGGGTGAACTTTGTCTTTTGCTGACATTACAGCATGTCCTGTTCCTAATTGCTCAGTTTGGACTGCATAATTATATTCATTACCAAAAGTTTCATAAATTCTTTCTTTTTTATGACCAACAACAATTACTGGTTCTAATTCAAGATTCATTTCTGATAGTGTATCTAATATATGACCTAAAAATGGTTTACCTCTAAGCATTGCTAATGCTTTAGGTTCATCTGATTCCATTCTCTTCCCTTTCCCTGCGGCTAAAATAATAATTTGTGTTGACATAAATGAAAATAATAATTAATAAAGTATTTTATATAATGCTATCGCGCACAAACAAAATCACTACTGTAATTTTGTTTGTGCGCGATAGAGGATTCGAACCTCTGGCCTTTCCCACGTCAAGGGAACGCTCTACCAACTGAGCTAACCGCGCAAATATTTTAAACTAAATTATAAAAGAAACTTTATACTACAAACTTCGTTACCTACCAAAACAGCTAACCGCGCAAATTTTAGCGGAGGTGGTGAGATTCGAACTCACGATACGGTCTCCCGTATGTCACTTTTCGAAAGTGATGCTTTCAACCTCTCAGCCACACCTCCATTAAACACCAAACATACTCTTCAAAATCCATTAAATATAACTATTTAATGGATTGATTATACAGAAAATATGTTAATTTATCAAACTATTTCCAGTCATAAAATTAGGCTTTTTTATATCTAGAATTTGGAGAATAGTAGGAGTTATATCTGCTAGTGTTCCGGGATGGAGAGTTCCTTCCATATTTGTAAGAATAAATGGAACAGGGTCAGTAGTATGTGAAGTGTGTCTCTCTCCAGTAATCTGGTCAATATTTAATTCGGCGTTACCATGGTCTGCTGTAATACAAGCAATACCTCCATTTGCATGAAGAGCTTCAAGTACACGCCCGAGTTGTTTATCTATTTCTTCAATTGCTATTATTATAGCTGGAACATTTGCAGTATGTCCTACCATATCAGCATTGGCAAAATTAATAAACAAGAAATTTGTACCTTTTTTAATTTGTTCAATTACCTTATCTGCAATTGCTTCAGCCATCATTTTTGGTGCCAAGTCATGAGTGAGAATATCTTTACGTGAAGGTATCAATATCTGTTCCTCTCCTTCATATGGTTTCTCTATTCCTCCATTTAGAAAATATGTTGCATGGGCAAACTTTTCAGTTTCTGTTATATGAGCTTGAGTCAATCCTGCTATTGATAATTCTCTAGCTAGAGTTGTCTCAATTTTCAATTGAGGAAAAGCAACCAAACATTTATAATCTGCTCCATAATCAGTCATAGTAACAAAGGAAAGATTTAAAGATTTAGACATCTCTATAATTTTACTAGTTATCATTCTAGCTCTATCAGCTCTAAAATTAAAGAAAAATACTCCATCATTTTTTTCTATTAAATGTTTATTTCCTTCTTTATCAACACAAACAAATGGCTCTATTTTTTCATCAACTATTCCATTTTTATATAAATTTGAAACATAATCTGATGGTTGAATATTACAAATATCTCCATTACCATTCAATATCACTTCTTCTGTTTTTGATAATCTATCCCAGTTATTATCGCGGTCCATGGCATACAAACGACCAGATATGGATGCTATCTCACCTACCCCAATCTCTATTATTTTTTCTTCAAGCTCTTTTATATATATAGAAGCACTCTGTGGGGGTACATCTCTTCCATCTGTAAAAACATGAATAGCAATTTTAGTTAAACCAGCATCCTTGGCAATTTTAAGAAAGGAGAATAAATGATTCATGTGACTATGTACTCCACCCGGAGAAAGAAGTCCCATAATATGGAGTGTGGAAAAATTATCTTTTACATGATTAAAAAGCTCTAAAAATGCTGGGATTGAAGCCATCTCTCCAGAAGCAATAGATTTATCAATTCTAACTAAATCAGTGTCTAGTGGTCTTCCAGCGCCTATCGTCATATGTCCTACTTCACTATTACCCATTTGCCCATTTGGTAATCCTACAGCTAGTGATGATGCATCTAGTATTGTATGAGGATATTTATTCCAGATATTATCAAATGTAGGTTTATTGGCATGTGCTATGGCATTATCTTTAGTATCTTCTCTATATCCCCAACCATCAAGGACAATCAATGCAATTTGTTTCTTGTTCATAAAAATATTATATCATATTTTATCTTATAATATTTTATAAAATAAGCTTATTATAATGTGTAATATGTAATCAAATATGTTTAATTTATACTCACTTTTCTTAAATAATTGTGATGATTTTTTCCAATCTTCAACTATTTTAGAAAGATGCATTACTGCTATTTTATCTTTAAAAAATACCCCTATTTCTGAATTAAGTTCAAAAGATAAATAATCTAAATTTTGAGAACCGATTATTGCATTTTTTGAATCTATAATCATGGCTTTTGCATGATTCATTTCTGGTTCCATATAAATATTCACATTAAGTTTTGAAAGTTTCAATATGAAAAAATAGTTTACTCTGTCAATAAAATAGCTATCAGATTTTCTAGGTACCAATATATCAACAGTCACACCTCTTAGTACTGCTTGATGAAGTAATCCTATGAGCCATCGCTTAGGCATCAGATATGGAGTAACGAGAACAATTTTTTGATTTGATTCACCTATATATTTTTTATATACTTGTTTCAAATAAAAATTACTTCTAATTGGAGAATGTTCAACTAACCAAGTATGGATTTTATTTTTGATGATATTATTATCTAAAAATCCTAAGATTTCTGTATCCTTGCCACCACACTCACTATATATCTTAGCAAATGATTTTATTATAGAAGAAACCAAAGTTCCTTTTATTTTTACTACTAAATCTTTCCACAACATTGCACTTTGATGAAAATTAACACCACCTATAAATGCGACCTTTTCATCAACTATTACTATCTTTCTATGTGTACGATGAAGAAAATGACTTATAAAAAATATTTCAACTTCTGCATTTTTCAAATCTAATATTACTTGTTTTTCAAGACTATAACTCCCAAATGAGTCTAATATAATTCTTACTTTAATTCCATTTATGGATTTTTCTTTTAAAAGTTTTATAAAATTAAAATCAATCATATCATTCTGAAAAATGTACATTTCAATATACACTGACTTTTCAGCAGTTGAAATTTCTTCATATATTGCCTTCCATGCTTTTTGAGAATTATTGAAAAATTTATAAATCATATATTAATTATAACAGACTTATATAATTTAAGTTAAATTGTAATTAATATATTAAAAAAACCAGCAATTATGCCGGTTTTTCGAAATTAAATACTATAACTACCATGATTCATTCCCTATTGGGTCAAAGACAAAAATAAATTTATCGTTTCTGTGGAAGCGTCCATTTTCAATCTTGATTTTCAAAGTTTCTTTATCATCTGTTTGTATGGCTATATATTGACCAAAACCTCTTTCTTGTTTAACAAGTGGTGTTTTACAAAAAGACAAAGAAACATTTTTATCAACTAAGTAGGATTCAACTTTAAAATAAAATGTCATCATTTTTTAATGTTTTAATTACAGATTAATTTATCGCAGGAATCAAATAAAGGAATATCATTTTCTAAAATTTTAACAGTAAATTGATTAATGATATGTACATTAACAATGACTAAATCAATACCAATTCTGGCTTTAACACTTAGAACTAGTTCGATTTTACTTTTCATGTCATTAATCGGGAAAAATTTTATTTTATCTTCAATCGTGCTTGATACCAAGTAGTATTCCTCCCTACCGGCATTCATTATCGTAACTTTTACGAAAAAATACAGTCTTTTCATATTTTGAGTTTTTAAGGGTTTAATTAAATTTACATTATTTTTTATAGAATACGATATAATTTTTAATTTGTCAAATTTTATAATAATATCATCAATATTTGATTATAAAGTCGTATTTTTATTTAAAAAATTTTTTACTGCTTCTATATCTTCAAGCTGATGCTTACCGTCAAGCTCTTTTTTATACTCTAAAAAATCTTTCGGATTAATTACTTTAATTTTTATCCCGTTTAAATCAATGTCCAGTGTTTTTGAAAAATTAGTTGAGAAATGAATCCATCTCGTTCCTTCTTTATTACTTATCAAGCTATTATCAGAATCACAAATATCAATTTCCTGTCCTTTATAATTAAGTGTTATTAATTCCAAATCCCATTTAAAATCTATATAATGATCTGGTCCATATATAATATACTCAGAGATTTCTGGTAAAATCTTATCGAAATTATTTTTAGATATATCTATATCAATATCATTCAGTTTTCTTTTGGATCCAAAAACCTTACCTGCAAAGCCACCAGAAATTTGATAATCAATTTCGTTTTTATTTAAAATCGCAATAATCCATCGAAGTGCATTTATTGTTTTTTCATCTAAAGTTAAATTCATATATAAAAAAGTTATGCTTCTAGTTTTATATCTTAAAAGTGATATTAGAGTCTATATTTGGAATCGGATTTTGGAAAGCATAATGATATTTTCTAATCAATGCTATTTAATCTATCTAAAAATTTATCATTTCAGATATTTTTTTATAAAAATATTTTTTAGTTATTCATTATTTTTTAATAATATATATAACATCTCTGCCTCCTTCGCTCGTTATTGTATATGGCTTACCAATACCATCAAGACTTGTTGTTTCTATGGTTCCACCAAATCTTAATTTATTTTCTTGTTGTGATGAAAGTATTTGGTTAAATAATCCTGAATATATTAGTTTTTTAAGATTTCCTTTATAAGTTCCTTCATATTTTAAATAATGAGTTCCTTTGATTACTCCAGTTTTTTCATTATATTCTCCCTCAATACGAATACTACCACTTCCAATAAAATCTTTAAATGATAAGGGTGTGCTATATTCAGCTGAAAATTTACCATCTTTTATAGCAATAGGATTATTTAAAATAAGTTTTGTTGATATAACATTCTGCCAATCATTAGTTGGCTCTTTCGGTTTCATAACTAAGTTAAAATTACCTGTTATGTATCCTATTTCATTTATTTCTTTTTCTCCAGTTTGTACTTTAATTTCATTACTATTTGATTCAGTTTTTGTAGCATTGCTCTCAATCCACTTTTGTAATTCACTTTTTTCTAAAACAGCAACTTTGACTGGTTCTTTTGTATTGCTTTTATTATTTGTTGATATCTCTACACCAAGAATCTTCTCTTCTTGTACTGCTCCATTAAATTGTTCCAAACCAACCATTACAGCTCCAAATTTTTCAAACTTTGTGCCAATATTTTCTGGAATACTAGTTATCGTCAATATTGTTGCCAATGGTTCTGTCACAACCCTAGCTGTATCAATAATATTCGATATTTTATTTCCGTCACCGAGTGTTATCTTGGCTGCGTCACTTGATACTTCTAGAACTACATCAGCCCCACTAACTAAAACAGCCGACTGTGTCAAAGTAGAAGCCGAAGCAACAGCAGCAGTTCCCCCAGTTGCAATAACAGTTCCAATCGTTACAGTGACCTTACAAACATCTTTAAGAACGATAGCAGATGTTTCTAAATCTTTGAGTTTATTACCTGCATCATTCCATGCATCTGCAGTTACTTGATTTTGATCTTGTTGTAATATTTTAAAAGCTTTTTTTGCATCTGTATTTAAAAATTTTGCCAAAGTAGCAATCTTTTTTCCTGCTGGAGCTTTATCAAAAATATTAGATATTTCTTGCTTATCATAAGCAAGAGCTGTTTTAATAAAATTAAAACTTACTTTTTCTTCGGCCATTTTATCGGCTGTTTTCTCTAATAGAGCTGACTGTTTATCTAATTCTTGCCAATCTTTCATTATCTTAGTAACTTCATTATTCCATTCTTTATAGTTTGAAAAACTACGTGCATTAACCAAAACATTTTCAGTTTGATTACGCAAAGACACATACTTATTAGAAATATTATAAGTATTTTCAATAACAACTTGTTCAGAACTCTCATCAATTGCTCCTTTAAAATTATTATTTGCTCTACCTGAAAAAACAAAATATAATCCAAGACCTAAAATAACAACTACTCCTAACCCTATTAGTATTTTTTTCATATCTATTATTGATATTATTATATAAATAAATTATATCATAAATTTTATAAATTTATATAAGTTTTAACTCTATATTTTTTCATATTTTAATTATAAAGATAGAGTATAGAACCTAAATAGCATCATAAAGTAAGTGCATAATATTAATAGTGACTTTAGGGGTATAAATTTGGAATCGGATTATGGAGAATATAAGGAGATTTGAAATTTATAATAAAAAAGAGCCCTACTTTCGTAAGACTCTAAATTTTTACCAATACGGTAATTTTAAGTATTTGTTATTACAGAATTCATTGTATAACAATGATTTACTGCATCAATAACAGCCTCACCGAGACTATTACCCTTACCTGCTTTCGATTCACCCCAACCAGGTATTTCAAGCCAAACTTCATATCTGCCTGAAACATGATCTAGGACATGTTCTTTGCCTCTGAATAGCTTTACAACTTTAAAGCCAATTCTTTCAGCAATAGACTTAAAATCCACATACTGATCAACTCCTCCGGCGTAAGCTGATATCTTTTTACATAAGAGCATGTACATTTCATCGCTTGTAAGAACTTTTTTTGTCTTCATCTTATTTATATTAGTGAACTTCCCCATACCTTTAAATACGAACTTCCGATATCATGTATTTATGGCAAAAAATAAGAAAAAACATCTTTCTGATGAGGAAAGATTCTGTATTGAGAAAATGCTTTCAATTAGTGATACATTAGAAAAAATAGGTAGA
>JBBQGF010000017.1:0-11994 GCA_038322745.1 Minisyncoccia bacterium
TGAAAACTATTTTAATCATAGGCCGAGAGAGATTTTAGGTGGTCATACTGCATTTGAGGTAAAGATGGAAGAGTGTGGTATTATTGTAGAATCATTAGAAGTTAATTTTCCGAAAGTTCGTATTGAGGGGTAAGGAGAGGACTATAATTTAGTGTCACAATAGCACTAAAGTATAGGAATGTCAATTTATTAATTGCATATTTATAGTTAAATACCCCGAAGTCTCGAGAGATTATGGTATTAGTTAATAAAATCATTTTTTACATATAAATACTCATACTATTGTTATTATAATTTTATAATTATATAATAGTATTATTAACAATAATCATATAACTAATATGGAAGGACAAAATACAACAAAAATAGAAGAAAAGAAACAGATAACTTTACCAGATTCTTTTACAATCAAACTAACTGGTGATTTTACTAGTTCTGGAGCAGGCCGTAATTATGAAGCTACTTTGGTTTTCGTTGATAAAAATTTAACTGAAGGAGAAGCTACTTATATTGTTCTCGGTGGTAATGGTGTTGATAAAACTATACATGCCAAAATAGTAAATGGTGAATGGATAAATACAGAAGACAATAAAATATGGGAAGATCATTTAAAAATTAATTTAGCAACAAAAGATGGATTAGAGAATAGTATTAATTCAGATGAAATAAAATCCGAACCTACTTTCCGTAGTTTGTCTTATGAATTAATTAATAAATAGATTATTTTTATTTTATGAAAGAATCAATACAAAATAATACAGCAGAAAATCAAGCTATAAAAGCAGAGGAAATTTCAGAAGCTCATGTAGAATCTGGTGTTAATACTGCTCCAGAGAAAATAACAAATAAAGGAGAAGAACGTTTTAATCAGATTTCATCATCAATTTCAGGTGCTCGTGAAAGAGTTTCATCTTGGGTTAAAAGAGGAGCAACTGGATTAGGTAGATTATTTAAAGGTGCTGCTATTGGAGCTTTATCTGCTCCCGAAGCAACAGGAGCTGCATACAAGTATGCTGAAACAAAAGTAAATAATTTTGATAAAGCTGTTGGTGAAAAAGTAGAAAATATTGGTGAAGTTGTTGGATATAAATTAGCAGAAGGCGCATCTTTTGTGGAAGGGGTAGCAGTATCATCTTATGAATTTACTGCTGATAAAGCAAAACAAGCGAAAGAATTTGTAAAGACAAAAGGTGAACAAGCATCCAACTATGCAAACGAAAAAATTGATTTAGCAAAAGCTGTAGGAAGCTTGGCAAAAGAGAGAACTGTAGAGGGGTTACAATCTGTTGGTAATAAACTCTCAAATAATTTTGAATCAACAAAGAAATATGGTAAAAGTGCTATCGAAACAGCAACTCTCCGTGCTTGGTATGCAAGAGATGCTTTTAACTCAAAAATGAATTCTATTAAAAAGAGTATTCTTGAACGTAAGGCTGAAATGCAAAATGAAAAACTTCAACAAACTTTGTCAAAATTAAGACAAATGGAAACAGTCGGCAATTTAGAAGCTAGTATGGCCGCATAATATATGAATATACAAGAATTACGTGATTTTTTTATTGCAAGTGATTACTCAAGTGAAACAAAAACAGTTTTGTCGGGGATTTTAGCAGATAAAACTGAAGTTACCCCTGGTGTTATATCTCAAGTTAAAGATATCTTACAAAAAGAACTTGATGCAGACTTTAAAGAATTAGGAGTTGATATAGAGGGGAATGAAGAAGCACAAATGGCACAAAAAGAATACAATGATACTCTAGTTTCAATAGAGAAGGACCTAGCAGAAGATATGAATTTAGTAGAAAAGGAACTAAATGAACTTGAAGAAGTTCGTAAAACAGTTTCAAAGATTTCTGATGAGATGGAAGCTGATAAAATTAGACAATCAATATAATAATCAAAAAAAAGACCCCTATGGGGTCTTTTTTTGATTATTATATATTTGTTTAAACATTGACAAAACATATAATTATGTGATATAATATACATATTGTTTTATATCTTTAGTTATAAAGTATATAATTAAGATAATTATTATTTTAACTCATTTAGAAAGAGTTTTTAATCATATAAAGGTTTTAATTACTATTATTAATTATTTTTAGAATACAAAATATGAAAAATATTGAAGAATTTGTAAGTAAGTTGATAGAAGATAAGGGCTTTGACGAAAAAGATCCTGAAGTTATTGATCAAATGAAAAAAGACCTATTGGACCGTGTTGAAAACCGTATTAATGCAATGATTCTTTCAAATATAAATTCAGAAAAATTATCTGACTTTGAAAAAGTCTTAGATGAATCTGAAGAAGAAATTCAAAATTTTGTTAAAAAAGAGATTCCAGATATTGATGAAAAAGTTGCGGCCGAACTTTTAACTTTTAAAAATATATACCTAGGTTAGTATTTAAATATTTATGGACAAGTTATCTAAAACAAATATAGCAGAAACTGAAAATACAGATTTAGTTTCAAATGAAACTGAGACTTCAAAAAATTTATCTGATTCAACAAAAGAAGAAGTAAAAATTTATGAAAAGAAAGTTTATAAAGCAGGCGTTGTTGATGTGTCTGCTCTAATGGAAGCACAGATTAGAGATGTTGCTGATGCTAGGATGACAGAATCAAAAGAAGATAGGTCAAAGAATTGGATTACTCGTACAGCTAAGCGTTTTTGGAAACATAATGTTGCTCAGGATTGGTATCGTCAACGTGAAATAGAAAGAGTCCGAAAGGAAATCCATGAAAGTGGCAATCTATATGCAGGTGAAACAAAAGATACAAATTTAAATGATTACAATGAAGCAAAAGCTGCAGTTGTTGAAAGATTCATCAGTGAGTACGAGGAAGAAATGTTGAAAAAAGAAGAAAAAGATTCAAAAAAATATGTAACAGATGAAAAGGCAAAGGAATCAATAAAATCTTTAATTAAACAATTTGCTGCTGATACGAGTATGTCAGAGGCTGCTTTCACAGAAGAACAAAACAGAATATTAGCCGCTTCAAATCCTGAGTATTCAGAAAAAGGCAAGATGTATGCAACTAATTTACTTGATATAGCTAGAGAAGTTCGTAATTCTGCTGCACATGGAGAAAAATTATCTGAGATGGATTTTGATGTTGAAATTACTTTAGGTCAAGCAAAAGAAACTCTAAATACACAAGCTAAACATAATAGTTTTGAAAAAATAATTGAGAAAACTCAAAGTTCAAAACTTGGTAGATATCTTTTCAATGAACCTGCAGGTGTTGCTATCGCCGCAGGATTATATTCTGCTGCGAATTTTCTAGGTGTAAAAGTTCTAAGAAGTAAACTCGCAAAATGGGGAACTTTTGGAGCTACTGCTCTTTTAGCAGGAGGTATTTCAGCTGCAAAAAAAGCATCTAGACTTAATCGTGAAAGAGCTCAACATATACGTGAAAGTGCTAAGGGTATGGAATTCAAAGAAAGTGATATGAAGAGACGAAAAGAAATGGAAGAAAATAGATATGAAACTAAAAATGCTTCTGAGATTTTGAAAAACTTAGAATTAGATTTAGCAAAAGTATCAAATGGTGAAATAAACGAAGAAGAACTTAATGTTATTTTAGCAAATCTTTCTGATTTAGAATCACGTGTAAAATTAGGAGAAAAAGAAAAAGTTGATCTCATTGCATACTCAAGATTTAATGAGATGGAAAAAGAGAAAATGAATCTCAATTTATACAGAGCAAGAATTAAGGTTGCACTACGTAATGGAATAAAAGATGGAAGAATTGAATTCAATAAAGATGGTAGTTTTGATGATTATTTAAAGCAGTTAACTGATGTTCAAGCAGAAGCGCTTACAACTGATATTGAACAAAAAAATAATATTTTCAATAAAATGAAAATCAAGAAGGTAGCTTGGGAATTTACTAAAACCGCTCTTATTGGTGCTTCTGTCGGTGCAGCCTTCCAAGAGGCAAGAGCATTCTTTCAACCAGGAACGAATGGATTTATTGAAGGTTTAGTAAAACACTTCAAAGGAGGAGAACAAAATGTAACTTCAAAAGTTACAGCTCTAGAAGAGTTTAGACGATGGGTAGCAGGAGAATCAGATAAACTTCCTTTCGGCAAAGGACATGAATTTATGCTTGGTAAAACTCACATGCAATTACCAGACGGTATCTCCATAAACCCAAATGCAGATGGAACTTACGACATTCTAAGTGAAGGAAAAGTTATTTCAGATAATATAAAACTTGGACTTCTTCCAAATGGTGATTTCACAGATGCATCAAAAGAAATATTGGCACAAAATAATATTTATTCAACTTTCTCATTAACAGGAGCAAAAGTTACAGAGCATGTTACGACTGAAGCAAAGGAATACATAAATAAACATCCAGGATTAACTACAAAAATTAGCCGTGAATGGTTGGGGAATAATACAAAGATGTATCCTGACCCAGAGCATCCAGGACATCTCCTCGGTGCAGATCTAAATGAATTAAGAACACAATTTGGTGGGGTAGGTGGTACTGGTATAGATGCAAATGGAAACTATGTTATGAGTGTGCAACACATGACAAATGATGGCTCTTTCCAAGATGGACTCCCACCAGTTGCTGCACATGATGAAATGAAAAAAGGTGGATTAACTTTACTTCTTTCTGTAACAAAAGGACTTCAACATATGGTTTTCAAAGTCCCTGTAGATGCAGATGGAAATGCAATCATTAATCCTAAAAGTGAAATTGGACAAATGATGTTCCAAAATAAAGATGGACACGCTATCTTCACAGGTCAGTTTGCAGAGATAGGACATCCAAATGGAATTGCAACAGATGGAACTGAACATATGCAAATTCTAGGTACTCATATTGGTACAGGACGTCCAGGTAATATTATAGAAGATATAGTTCGTGATACAACAGCTCCAAATATACAACTAAATCAACTTATAGATTATGATGTTCCTCCATTTATTCCTGTTGGAGCAAGGAGACCGCTTGAGAGAGGTTCATATAAAGAAGTACCCCCTGTCCTTACTTACTATATAAATTATAACGGACAAAATACTTCAGTAGAACAAGAAAAACAATTTGAAAAAGTTCGTTCAATTACTTTAAAAGAAAATCCAAACGCAAAACTAGATCATTACAAAGAGATAGAAATGTATCTTAGTAATTTGAACGAAAAAGATTTAGAAAGAATAAAGAGACTTTCTACTCAAACAGAACCAATGGAAAAAGAATGTAAGATATCTGTAAATATTCCAATAGCTGGACATCAAGAAGCAGGTAATATCTATGAAGCATTAAAAAGTTATGCAAATCAAACAGCAAAGCCAGAGGATTTTGAATTGGTATTATTTGTAAATCACCCTGAAACAAATGGTAAGGGTAAGGTACTTGACGCAACTGATACATTAAATGAGATTGAGAGATTTAAAAAAGATTTTCCTGATGTTAGAGCCCGAGTGATATATGAAGTTCTTTCTGATAAAGAAGCAAATATAGGTAGAATAAGAAAGTTGATGTCTGATACAACTCTATTACGTCATCATGTTAGAGGAAAGGATGCACCAGATTTAATAATGGTAAGTAATGATGCAGATAACAAAGGAATTGACCCAAGGTATTTAGAAGCATTTACTGAAAAATTTGGAGAAAATCCAAAAGTTGATGGCTACTTAGGACAACTTGATTGGGATCCTGAATCTTATCAAAAATTTCCTGACTTGCATGTAGGAACACGTCTATTCCAATATTTAAATGTAGTTGGCCGTCATAATACAAACAACATGACTTCAAGTGGAGCTAACTCAGCATATCGTTCTAGTATCTATGCTGGTATTGGTGGCTATATAGAAGATATAGAAGGAGGTGAAGATACCGCTATCCGAAAAGCTATAATTGCTGCAAGAGGTGACAATGAAAGATTTGCTTTTGCTGGTACTGAAACTAGATTATACACTTCTTCTCGTCGTGCAATAGTTATGTTGAAGCAATTTGGAATAGCACCGCTTGATCAATGGAGAAAAGGATTCAGTGTACAAGGAGATGAAGAGATAAGAAAACTTATTATGGAAGATGGTCCTAAAATAGACTACGATAATAAAGAAACCTTAGAAAAACTCAAAAAAGATTTAGAAGATGTTATAAATAAAACATTAGATAATTATGAAGAAGGTGAGCATTTAGGAAAAGATAATCATTACTATAAAAGAGCTTTAGGATGGTTAGGAGTTAAATATAAATTAGATAAAAATAGAAATGTCACAATAACCAAGATGACTACTTTAGTGGAAGGGTTAAAGAGATATCAAATAGAAGGTAAGTTGATGCGTGATGCTCGTTCTGGAGACAAAGAAGCAGCTACAATTCTTCAATCAATAAGAGGAGAAAAGAAAGGAAAAATTAAAAATAAAGAAAATGAACCAACAAAAGAAATAACTAGTGAATTTCTTGATGCACAGATAGAAGGTTTCATGGATAAATTTTCAAGTAATAAAGAAAAGATAGATGCAGTTAATAAATTAATTGGAAACAGTTTAAATAATGAAACATTAAAAGAAATAGGATTAGATATAGCTGTTAAAGAAATTCAAAATAAATTAGCTAAATTAAAAAATATTGATGATAAATCTGAATTTTTAAAAAAAGTAATTGAAACATTACACCCGCTCGGAATAGCTTTAAATGAAAACCAAAAAGAATTTTCTGATTTTCAAAGAAAAGCCTTTGTAGAAATTCACAACTTTACTCCAGTAAATGAAGCCTTCTCATATAGAATCGATGGTGGTGATTTACACATTCATCTAGCACCAGCTTCAGATATGGGTACAGGTAAAAAACTTACTTTAATTAAAGATGCATTAGATAAACTAGCACAAATTGTTTCCTCAAATAAACGTGTAAAAGAAATATCTGCAACCTCATGGATTGTTGCAAGTAGTCCAAGACTACTTGAAAAGTTTGGTTTTAAAGTTGAAGAAATAAGTGAAGAAACAAAGAAAATTGATTTTCCTGGAGAAACTCATGATATAAAAAAGGCTGTTATTGGAAGAGAAGAATTCTTAAAAATATATAATAAAAATTCACCTGGAATGTTAAAGAGTTTACTCTCAATGTTTAGTAGAAAAAATAAATAATATATGATACTCAAAGAAGGTTTTATTACCGAAAATCATAATGACAATCAAGAAATTGTAGTGCCAAATCTTGATATTTTTCTTCAAAATAATATTCTTAATCTTGATATACCTAAAAGAAAAGAAAATGTTGATTTACTTAAAAATTCTAAAAATAAAGAGATTATTGGTGATTATGTTATAGTAAATGATTTCACTTTAACTACAGAAGGTAGCAGAATAGTTTTATCTTATAAAAATAACAATGATAAAATTTTTGTTGTTAAAGTGGTAGGTGAAAAGTTTATGGAAAATCTTACCTATTTAAATAATTGGGGAGATATGACAGTAGAAGAGTATTTAATGAATCAAGGTTTTGATAATCCTAATGTGCTTCTTCCTACCGAAATTATAAAAAAGGAAGGTAAAGTATATAGATTTTATGAAGCTATGGATATGGATTTAGAAAAATATTTAGAAACTCATAAACAGCTTAATATAAAAGAGGCGATTTCTATTATATTAAGAGCTTGTAGGGGAGTTGAATCTTTGAATGAAAATAATATATTTAATGTTGATTTTGCTCCATTAAATATTATGCTTACCAATAATAGTTTAAAGTTGATTGATTTGGATGGTGCTTCTATTGATAAAGAAAAAAATGGTGTATTAGTAAGGAATTATTTAGGAAATAATAGATTTACAGCTGCCCCAGAACTTTTTGAAGAAAGACCCGTTTTTGATAAAACTGTTGATGTTTATGCTGCCTCATCTAATTTATATAGATTAATTATAGGTAATTGGCCATATGATATAGAAAAGAAAACAAGAGAATTAGATTTGTCTTATGAAGAGAAAATGAATGCATTTAAAAATGAACATTTATCAGGTAATATTATTTTTCCAGAAAATACACCTTTGAGACTTAGAGAAATAATAAAAAAAGGAATGAACCCAGTACCAAAAAATAGATATCAAACAATGGTAGAATTTATGGATGATTTAGTTAATTTTATCAATAAAGAAAATATATAACTATTTATATAGTAATGAATAAAAAATACTCCTTCTTAAGAAGGAGTATTTTTTATTCAAAATGTAACTTCAAATTTTTACTCTTTAATATTATTGATAGAGGAGAGTATTGTTTTAATTCGATATCATTCTCTATTATTTTTATAGCTTCTTCCCTAGCAGCAGAAACCATCTTTATATTACGTATTGCTTCCATTCCTAAATCTGTGATACCCCACTGTTTGTCACCACCTAGGAGTCCGGCACCACGAAGAGATAAATCAAGTTCTGCAAGTTCAAAACCATTTGCTGCTTTAGTGAGTGCTTTTAATCTGTCTATTGTTTTGTCAGTTTTGGCATTTGCGAATAGATAACAATATGACTGATGAGTAGAACGCATCACTCTACCTCTCAATTGATGCAGTTGAGCAAGTCCGAATCTCTCTGCGCCCTCAATAATAATAAGGGTTGCATTTGGAACATTTACTCCGACTTCAATTACAGAAGTTGATACTAGGATATCTATCTTATGTTCAGCAAAATCTTTCATTACTTTTTCTTTTTTTTCCTTACTCATTTTGCTATGCATTATATCAATATGATAATTAGGAAATATATCTTTCTTTAATCTCTTTGCCTCATTTGTGACAGATTTTACATCTAGTTTTATTTCTTCTCCCTCGTCTTCTGATTCAATCTTTGGACAGATAACATAAACTTGGCGACCTTCCGCTAGTTCTTTTTTAATATTTTCATATGCTAATTCTCTTTTATTTTCGCCAACAATTTCTGTGATTATTTTTTTACGTCCTTCCGGCATCTGATCAATAATACTCAAATCCAAATCACCATATATAGTTAGGGCAAGTGTACGGGGTATAGGGGTTGCAGTCATTGAGAGATAATGCGGAGCATGACCTTCTTTTTTGGCTAGTTTCATTCTTTGATTTGTTCCGAATCTATGTTGTTCATCTATTATAACTAACCCTAAATCTTCAAATTCTACAGATTTTGATATAAGAGCATGAGTCCCTATAACTATTGGTATTTCTCCATTTTTAATCCATTTTAATAACTGATTACGAGCTATTGGAGTCCAAGTTTTTATTTGTGACCCATTCTCCCACCTTGCACTTTTGCTAGGGTATTTACGGCAACCTGAGCCTGTAATGAGGGCTATTGATATGCCAGTGTGTTCAAAATATTTAATAAAGTTTTCAAATAATTGTGTAGCTAGAACTTCAGTTGGTGCCATATAAGCAACTTGAAGATTACCAAAATCTTGTCTCTCAGATAAATCTATGACATGTGATTTTCCAAATTCACCAGCTATTTTATTTATATGTTTTAATGGTCGGTTTTTAATAACAGCATATGAGATAGTTGCAGCAACAAAAGTTTTACCACTTCCGACATCTCCCTCGACAAGTCTTGACATAGGTTTGTCTTTCATAAAGTCTCCTAAAATTGTATCTATAGTATTTGTTTGTGCACTTGTAGGAGTAAATGGAAAACGAGAAATAAAATCTTTGATGTCAGTTTCTGGGATTTTTAATTTATATGAAAACATTGATTCATAATTTTTACGTTCTTGCTGACGAGCAAGTTGTATGAAGAATACTTCTTCAAAAGCAAATCTTTTTCGTGCTATTTCAGCATGCTCTTTTTTCTGTGGCATATGTACCCAAATAAGTGCTGTATGAAGTGCTGGTAATTTATATTTATTCAATATATCTTGAGGAATATAATCAACTATATTTTTTATACAATCCTGTTTTAAAATTTTCTGTACTGCATGATACATCCATTTAGAACTGATACCCTTTGATTCTCTATATACTGGATAACCATATTGAGTTTGAGACTCTTTATTTCCAAAAAGTGAATCATGTAAATCTATCGGAAGTATATCCTCTTTACTCATTTCCGGATTAGTTAGCGTCAAACCATACGTGCTACTTTCTGAAACTTTACCTGTTACTCTAACAGTTGAACCTTCTTTTATCATTTTTGCTAGATATGGTTGATGAAACCATACTATTTTTATAGAACCAGTCAGGTCTGTTAAAGTTGCTTGCCCCATAGGAATATTATTTTTGAAACCTTTTTTGGTTCCGAGTTTAGAGATATTCCCCAATATGGTGACATTTTCTCCATCACTTAAAGTATTTATATATCTAACTTGACTGATATCTGTATAGCGAGAAGGGAAGTGATAAAGTAAATCTCTCACTGTATTGATGCCAAGAGTTCCTAGGGCTTTTTTTTGTTCTAGTCCTAACCTGAAATGAATTTCTATTTTGTCATGCAGATTCATATATGTTTAAATTTTTTTCTATTAGATTATTTTTTTCCAGGAGAATTTAATGAATTTATTTTACCAATATCCATTTTACCTATTTGTTCCTGATCTACTCCCATAAGTCTAACACCGAGATATACAACTAAAGCCAAAACAATAAAATCAATTCCATTATTTAGAAATCTTCCATAATAAACTGACGATTTTCCTATATGAAATACTTGTGTACCTAAATCATTTACTCCCCCCATTAATCCATTCATAATTGGGTTGATAATGTCTGCAACAAGTGATGATACAAATTTGGATATAGCACCTCCAAGGATGAAACCTATGGCGAGAGTTAAAATACCTTGATTTCTAAGGAAATCTCTAAAACCTGCTAATCCTCTAATCTTTTTTATATCCTTTAATCTTTTCATTCAGCTATTATAACAAAAAAATACCCTCTAAACGAATAAAGGGTGTTTTAATTTAATTTATTAATTCTTCTATACTTTCTCTTAACTCTTCTAATGTAAAGTTTGATTTAATCATGAATTTATTAGCACCCAATTCTTTTGCCCTTTTAATATTTTCATCACCTGATTCATTGGAATAAACTATTACAGGAATGTCTTTTGTTTTTGGATTTTGTTTTATTGTTTTAAGAATTTCAAAACCATCAAAATTAGGAAGTTTAATATCAAGTAATATTATATCTATACCCGATTCATTTATTTTTTTTAGGGCATCTTCTCCAGTAGAAGCAAAAATAACATCATAGCCACTATGTCTGAGTTTTTTAGCCTCCATATCTTGGATAAAACTATCATCTTCAATTATTAGTATTTTTTTCATTAATATAATTATATAATATTTAATTGTTTATAAGCAAGGGAATATAAGATGTCTTTGCGGAGGCGGTGAGACCGCGAGTACGCTTTTCGAAACTTACAGTTTCAGTACACCTTTTCGATAAATTTAGATAAATCTAAATTTCTAACGAAAAGCTTTTCGAATCTCACACGAAAGCCAAGCAGTTGGCTTTCTCGCCCGCAAAAAAGAAAAACCCTTTCAGGTTTTCTTTTTTTGCGGAGGCGGTGAGATTCGCCGATACTGCGGCGGGTACTTTTCCGTCTTACAGCATGGAAAAGTCTTTCGAATCTCACATGCAAATGAAGTAGTTCATTTGCTCTCCTCCGCAAACAAAAATAGCCCAACCTAAAGTTGGACTCATTTTTGTATTTGCGGAGGCGGTGAGATTCGAACTCACGGTACCGGTAAAGGTACGACAGTTTAGTAAACTGTTGATTTAAACCACTCATCCACGCCTCCTCACTTTGTTCGTCGGAGTGTCTTCGTGTCCTCTCGAACCCTTCCCTAAAGCTTATGTTTACAACATATAGCTTTTCGGATAAAAGTATCCGAGAGGATGAAATGTGAAGTAGTTCACATTTCATATCCACGCCTCCTTATGTTGTTTATTATTCTTCAGACTCTGTCTATATTATCATATTTAACTAATAAAATAAAATTGAGTAATAGTTGTATTTATGTTATTTTAACATTATGGAGCCGTGTCAGAGTGGTCTAACGTACC
>JBBQGF010000018.1:0-11386 GCA_038322745.1 Minisyncoccia bacterium
GCCAAAACAAAAAGAGGAGCAAGCGGAGGATTCCTCCCCAGACCCCTCCTCCTCCGCTTGCGACATCCGAATTCAGAAAAAAGGAATCAGCCGAAGTTTTGCGGAATCCTTTCCCCAGAAAATTGTTTCCGCAAAACTTCGTCCGCATTGTTTCAGATTTCTTCGTCAGGATTCATTTCAAAAAAGGTTCGAATTTTGTCCAGAGAATACCGCGCGTTGAAAAAAACCGTCCTTTTTGAAGGGCGTTTTTTTCTTGTGCAGAGAGGAGTAAGCCATTGGTATGGCTTACGTAGAGGATTTGAAAACCTTGAACATGTATTTTTAAATTTTAATTTTAAAATACGCGAAAGGTGTACAGGTTCTGTAGGAATCAAAAAGTGTACTCACGATCCTCTCCTCTCTGCAGAAAATTGAAATCATATTTTGAAGCAAAAATACACTTGACACCCTAATTGAAAAAAAATATTATAAATTATATAATAAATAATATGAACAAAAATAATCTTCTGAAAATTTTTACGACTATGGGGTATTTGACTATGGTGGGAGTTAATTATCTGGCAAACGCGCTTCCTATTGGTGGAGTGACAACTGGCAAGGCATCTGATTCTTTTAGTAATCTCTTTGCCCCATCGGGAATTACATTTTCGATCTGGGGACTGATTTATCTTCTCCTTTTAGCTTACACAATATATCAATTTGGTATTACGAAAAAAGAAATAATTCCCGAGCGAGAAAAACTTTTTACGACTATTAATTGGTATTTTCTTATTACATCTATCGCTAATATTATTTGGATCTTTGCTTGGCATTATGGGGTCATTTGGCTTTCGGTGTTGGTTATGCTCACTCTACTTACATTTCTTATCAAAATTGCCGATGTGGTGAATAAAGAAAAATTGTCTCTTATAGATACATTATGCATCCGTGCTCCTTTTAGTATTTATTTTGGTTGGATAACCGTAGCGATGATTGCTAACATTACAGTTTTTTTGGTGAGTCTTGGTTGGAATAGATTTGGTATTGCAGAAGCGGTATGGGCAATCATCATTATTTTGGTTGGCGCGGGTATTGGCACCCTGCGTATGTGGAAAGATCAGAATATTTTTTATGGCGCTGTGCTTGTCTGGGCGTATGTAGGGATATGGCTCAAACACACTTCGAATAACGGATTTAATGGTGTTTATCCTAGTATTATTACAACAGTTATTATTTGTATTAGTGTCTTTCTTTGCATGATTGTTTTTTTGGGATATAGAAAAATGGTATTAAAAAATATTATTAAATAATTACATAATATAAATATGTTTATAAAACTTTACGCAATCGCATTACCAGTTTTCTTTGCCATCGATATAGTGTGGCTTGTGCTTGTCGCCAAGGATTTTTACAAAGCCCAAATTGGGTTTATAATGACACCCAATATTAATTGGCCGGCAGCAATCTTGTTTTATCTTTTGTTCATCGTCGGACTTGTTCTCTTTGTCATCACGCCATCACTAGAGAAAGGCTCATGGATATATGCGCTTCTTTTTGGTGCGCTTTTTGGACTTATTACCTACGCAACATACGATCTTACTAATCTTGCTACACTCAAAGACTGGCCACTATTGGTGACCATTGTAGATCTCGCATGGGGTGCTTCACTTGGTGCTCTCGTTTCAATTATAACTTATTTCATTGCCGGAAAAATATTATGATAAATTATTTTGTGATTATTGGCTTATTACTCTTCTTCTACATGAGCGCATGGTTCTTGCTTTCTTTGTGGAAGAAAAGAAATGATATTGCTGATATTGCATGGGGTCTTGGTTTTGTACTTTTAGCATGGGTATCCTTTTTTCTTGGTCAAGAGCAAAGTGTTCGTGGAATCTTGGTAGGACTTTTAATTAGTATATGGGGTATACGTCTAGCTTGGCATATATATAGAAGGAACAAAGGAAAATCTGAAGATTATCGATATGCTAAATGGAGACATGATTGGGGAAAGTGGTTTTATTTACGTTCGTATATTCAAGTGTATCTTTTGCAGGGTGTTTTATTATTTTTAATTATTTTGCCAGTTCTTTTTATTAATAAAAATGCTGGGCAACCTTTTGGAATATTAGATTTGGTAGGTCTCGCAGTATGGATTTTCGGATTTTTCTTTGAGTCTGTTGGTGACGCACAACTTGCCAAGTTTATCAAAAACCCTGCAAATAAAGGTAAACTAATGCAAAGCGGTTTGTGGCGCTATACTCGGCATCCAAATTATTTTGGCGAAGTGATGACTTGGTGGGGAATATGGATTATTGCTTTTTCTATGCCTTATATGTTGCTTAGTATTATCGGGCCTATTACTATTACTATTTTGATTTTGAAAATATCAGGTATTCCTCTGCTTGAAAAAAAGATGGAAGAGAATCCTGAATTTGAAGACTACAAGAATAAAACTAGTATGTTTATTCCATGGTTTAGAAAAAGTATATGAAGGAGATAAATCATACAGATAATTATCAAAAAAATTACCATTATATTTTGAGTGAGCCTATTGGTAAAAATTTTGACCCAGAGTTTAAACCTGACTTAACACCAAAGGAAATGCTAGAGCTTGGTGTGTTTGGTGGAGTTTATTTTAGTGATATACCATCTGACTTACCCAGTCAATGGTTTAAAAATGCAAAACTTTCACCAGATGGGAAAAGACATAAAGAACTTAATTATTTTAAAGTTAACGCAAGTCAACCCTTAACAATATGGCAACAGAAAGGATGGATTAATCCTCAAGATCCAAGAGGGTGGTTTCAGTGGTATGCAAGATATTATTTAGGGAGAAGAAGTGATGATGATAAAAGACAAATAAAAAGATGGTGTGCTATGACAAGGCACATAACTCAAATTTCAAGAAATTGTCGAGCAGGAGACATTTTTTGTAGGCCTAGGCAAAGACAAGCGGTACTTCATTGGGCCTATGATTCAAGAAATATTTAATATAAAAAATAGTCCCTGTCGCTTTTTTATACTTTAATATTGGTTTAATGTAGGGGGGGGTTGCTAAAATCACATAAATGTGTTAGTGTGAAAATAAATTAATAAAATATAGCGATGAAAAAAAGTATAGTGATTTTAGTTATTATCTCCTTTCTTTTACCATTAATTAGTTTTTCACAAAATTTACTTATTAATGATTCAGAAAATGACGTCACACTAACGTTAAAAGAAGGAGAAGTTGTGTACTTAAACGCAATGCAGTCATCAAAAGTTCCCCAATGTGCACCAATTGCATATTTGATGATCTTATATAATGATGATTCAAATGCTCTAATTAAAAGAGATGGTTTTGTTACAATAAACGACACAGATACTGTTTTTGTTTCAAAACTGATTTCTTTACGTTCATTTTTAAAAAACAATTCTTCGGAAGAAATAGCAGTTGATTACGGTCAATATACTGTTTTTATCCCACCTGGAACAACCAGGGAATTAAAAGGAATTGTATTAAACCAGGACCAAAGTTACTCACTAATTTTTAGAAGTTTCGTTGATGGTAAATTGGGACCATCTGAAATCAAAGAGATTAGCTTTAGCTATCACAATGGTCAATTATTGGCAGAAGAATGAAGTAAGAACCCCATATTTGTATATTATATACAAATCTAGGGTTCTTTTTATTTAAGAGTAATATATTAATTTGGTCTAAAAATGCTATAATACTATTATTAATAATTTAAACCCCAGTTTTACTTATATGAATCTTAATATTTTTAAAAACCATAAACAAGAAAAAAATATCACAAATAAACTTGAAAAAGCTGATGTTCTTGAATCTAAAATTAAAGATGTTCCTTATAAAGAAAAAATAGTAGTAGAAGAAGATTTTAGTATGAAACTTGAAAATTTAAATAAACTAATAAAAATAAAAAGAGAACTTGGTGGAAATCTAAATATTGAAGAAGTTGAACAAGCATCCGATATGTCATTTGATGAACTAATGAAATTCTTGGGTGGGGGAGTTGAGTTTAAAGCAGAGGGTAAAGATTTAATAGATACTTTACAATTTGCAATAAACGCAACAGAAGGTCAATCAGAAAAAAGTTTAATACAAAAGGTAGCAAGTAATTCTAAGACAAGAGCTTTAATATTTGCTTTGGTACTTTTAGGTAAATTTGCACCGCAAGCTCATGGAGCAGAGAATTCGTTATCTGTAAAAGATAAGACTATAAATAATAAAGAAACTACTTTTAATCAAAATACTGAGCCTGATTTAGATACATACTATGCTGGAGCAGATGAATTCAAAAATGGCGACCATAAAAAATCTTTAGATGCTAAACCTCTTGATATTAAAATGGAAAATGATATTAAAATGACTACACTTGAGATGGCTAATTATTTTGATACCGATTCTCATGATATTTCACCAGAAGTTAAAGGTGAAATTTCAGAAAAATTTGAACAATTTTTATCACAAATTAATTCTGAAAATGCAGATAAATTTATTAAATCAAATTTTACTGTTTTTGGTTCTAGCGATGAGAGAAAAACAAATAATCCAGAATACGAAGGTAAAAACGAAAATTTAACTAAAGCTCGCATCGGAGAAGCTACTAAAATACTAGAAAAAACATTACATGATTATGAATTTAAAAATCTACCAAAAAATATAGTTGATAAGATTAAGATCAAGACATTTATTCCAGATATGCCAACATCTCAAACTGGACCAGAAAAAGGGGTTACCTATGTTACTGATTTAAAAAATCCAAATGGAACAGGAAATTTCAACGCTGAAGATGTATCAAAAATTAAGTTAGAAAATCCTGATTTATATAAGAAACTTTTAGATGATTGTCGTAAAATTACTTTTAAAACAGGTTTAGAAAAAATTGAACTTACTATTTTCAATGGTTATGATAACGTTATTATTGTTGCGGATAACACTCCATCAGTTACTCAAACTGGAGATGGATTTCTCCCTAGTAATAAATACATTGCTAAAATATTATCTGGAATCAATTTACAACCTAATCAGAAATGTATGTTCGGGAAATTTGATTCATCTGGTCTAAACTCATTTGATAATGCTAGTGATTTACATCATATTTCAGCTCTTATTACAAACTTAGATGGTAAAGGTAATGGAGAACGTGAAGCATCTTTTAAGGCGGCTATCGAGGCCTTAGAAAAATTTAAACCTTTACCAGGACAAAAGACTGTTTTAAAAATACTTACGGATGAAAAGTTACAAGATGCTAATTATCATAATTATGCAGCACTTAAAGCATCTGCTTTAGAGAAAGGAGTAGAAGTTTGGTTTGCTTATGGTGATGATAAAAAACAAACTTTAAACGAAATTAGCTTAGAACAAGTTGGTGACTTAATTAAAGATAATATATTAAAAACAAATGGACATCCATCTGTAAAACAAATATTAGAAGCAAAAGATGGAAGTACTGTAGAAGACCATTTTTTTGAAATATTTGGCACATCTCTTGAAAAAGATATGACAAAGAAAGCAGAAAATTCTATTAAAATAGCAAAAAGTCATATAGATTATGATCAAACAAATTTAAAAATATATAAAGATAATGTAGATAAATATCAAAAAATTGTTGATAATGATAAGAAGGGAACTAATAAATATAACCAAGCTTTGAATGCATTATATCAAACAAATAAAAATAAGGATTTCATGGAGAAAGAGCATATTAAATTACTTGCAGAAGCAGAAAAATTGAACAAAAATAGTGAAGATGTTAAAAATTTATTAGCGTCATATACTCAAAATCATGATAAATCTATTTTATTTAATCCACTTTTTGCTGGTTTTTCTGGATGGTTAGATAATCACAATGTATTAGTAGAACAAGATAAATTTGAAAATAAAATTAATTTAGGAGAGAAGAAATCTTAATTTTAAGATTTATTTTAATAATATTTAAATAAATAGCTAAATTTAAAATATTTCATTTCATACTATTTTGTGCTATAATAACATTAGATAAATTAATACTTACTGCGTAAGGTTTATTTCTATTATTAAATATTATTATCAATCTTATATATGATTAAAAAAACAAAAATTGTGGCTACAATTGGACCAGTTACTGCTTCAGAAGAAATGCTGTCCAAGCTTTTAAAAATAGGTTTGAATGTAGTACGTTTAAATTTTTCACATGGAGATTTCAAAGAGCACCAAACCAAGGTTGATAATTTTCGTAAAGCCATGAAATCAACTGGTATTTCTGGTGCGATTTTGCAAGATTTATCTGGACCAAAAATTCGCTTAGGGGAATTTAGTACCGAAAGAGTACAGCTTATAGCAGGACAAAATATTACAATTACTACAGATAAAATAATCGGCGATGAAAAAAATGTTTCCATAAATTATCCACTTTTTACAAAAGAAGTGAAGTGTGGAGACAAGATTATGGTAGATGATGGAAAAAAGAAATTTGAAGTCATAAATATAAAAGGGAATAATGTATTATGTAAAATTTTAGTTGGAGGTGATACAAAAGGACGTCGGGGGGTCAACCTTCCTGATTCTGAACTCTCAGTTAAATCTCTTACAGAAAAAGATATCAAAGATATAGAATTTGGTATTAAAAATAAAGTAGATTTTTTTGCCCTTTCCTTTGTGCGTAATCCTCAAGATATTACTGACCTTCGAACAATTTTAAATAAAAAGAAATCAAAAGCAAAGATAATTGCAAAAATAGAAACTCCTCAAGCAGTAAAAAATATTGATGCTATTCTAGAATTATGTGATGGGTTGATGGTTGCCAGAGGTGACCTAGCTATAGAAGTACCTGCAGAGAAAGTCCCTATGATCCAAAAAATGCTTATAAAGAAATGTAATGATGCTGGTAAAATAGTAATCACTGCTACTCAAATGTTAGAATCAATGATTAAAAGTCCTGTCCCTACTCGAGCTGAGGTATCAGATATTGCTAATGCAATACTTGATGGAACCGATGCAATCATGCTTTCTGAAGAAACAACACTTGGTGATTATCCATTAGAAGCTGTTAAAGTAATGACTAAAGTCGCATTTGAAATAGAACATAATTATCCAGAGAGAGAAATTTTTCAATTAGATGAGAAAGGAAAACGAAGTATTACCGATTCTATAACTAGTTCTGTTGTTAAGACTGCTCATGACATAGGAGCCAAAGTAATAATCGCTCTAACAAAAACTGGTTTTAATGCTCGTATGATTTCTCGTCATAAACCAACTTCAATAATTGTAGCTGTAACTTCTGACGAGATAACCTCTCATCAACTAAATGCTTCTTTTGGATGTTTACCTCTTCTAGTAGAAGAATATAGTAATATACCAAGTGTATTCAAAGATGTTAGATGTTATTGTTTAAAAGAAAAAATTGTAGATAAAGGAGATAAAGTAGTAATAGTCGCATGTTCATCTATTGAAAAGAAAGATATTTCCGCAAATATGATAATAGTAGAAACAATATAAATTGTAAATAAAACAGCCTCAATAAAATATTAGGGGCTGTTTTTATTTACAATTATGTTATTATTTATTTGTATTATATTATTTATAAATTTAACATTAATATAATTATACTAAATTGGCTTATTCACTTACATATAAGAATAAAACTCTTAATTGGTCTAGGGCTATTATTATAGTTATTATAACTTCATATACATTATATTATATTTCAACTTTATCAGATTGGCATTTTATTGATAATGTAAATTTAATTTTTCATGAAGCAGGACACATAATTTTTGGTTTTTTTGGGGAAACAATTCATATGCTTGGTGGAACAATAATGCAAATCTTGGTTCCATTAATTTTTTGTTCTTATTTTTATAAAAAAGGAGATATTTTTTCATACTCTTTACTTCTATTTTGGCTAGGTCAAAACTTTTTAAACATATCAGTTTATGCAAGTGATGCTATAAAAATGGAGTTACCACTATTAGGGGGAGATAATGTAAATCATGACTGGAATAGTCTTCTCTCTTTATTTAATATATTGAAATATACAGACCAAGTGGCGGCAACATTTTATATAATTGGTATCATTATTTTAATTTTTGCTTTGATTTTTGCAATTAAATCTTCAATTAAGACAAATTATACAGTTACATTATAAACATTTTTATTATATATATATATGTTATTATATATAATATAACAGTCGCATTATTAATTTCATTTATCAAATTTAAATATGGATGAAAAAACAAGATATGTAGCAATAATTTCAGAAATTATTGCAAGACAATCAATAATATTGGGTCCAGATATCTCAATATTAAAAGCACGTAGTGTTGTGGGATTAGAAGTAAACGACAAAGGTGTCGTTACAGATATCAAAGGAGATGGTAATGCCATTCTTCAACAATTAGTAAATACTTATGTTGAATTATCAGGGATGATAGTGAAAAATGCCCTCGGTTCCATTTTTGATAAGTATCCAGATATTAACAAAGTTAACTAAAAGAATTTATTTAAAATTAATATGAATAATATAATTATGATAATAATATTAGCAGTTGGTTGGCCAATTCTGATTTTGGGTAGTATTTACTTATTTATCAAAGGCAAGCATGTTTATGAACTCGTAAAGGGGTCATTGGTAGGTAAAGTAATTCAAATTTTAGTTTATACTATGATGGTAGAAATGTATTCACTCGGTGCAGTTAGTACTGGTTTTATGCTTTGTTCAAAAACAGGAACATATGTAGTTATCCCAGTATTTATTATTTGGTTTATTATGTTTTTCATGACTATGAAGGTTCTCATGAATGCTGAAAAGGAAGCTAGAGCTCTAACAGGAGGAAATGTAGCTCCAAAAGTTTAATATATATTTATGAATTTAGTATTTATTATTTTTTTAATAGTCACTATTTTTTCTATCTCAGTAGCGGTTTTACTGTTTTTGAAAGAGAGAAGATTAAAAAATGAAATACTAATTAAAGAAATTAAAATAGAAGAAAAGGGTAAAGAGATGAATAGTAAAATGTATGAGCTAGCAATTTTAAAAGAGCTAGGTGATAGAGTGGGATATTCTCTTGATGTCCATCAGATTATTGATGTTATTACAGGTTCTCTTCATCAATTTATAAATTATAGTGCTGTTTCTTATATGCTTCTGGAACCAGAAAAAGTACTTTTTAAAGTACATCTTGAAAAATCTGTTCATCGTGAATTTATAAATGAAGTTCGTGATAGGATGCTGAAATCTCTTGGAGCTCTTTTAGATAAGGAATTTAAAGTTGGTCAGGTTGAAGAGCTTATTTCAGGAGCAATATTAATAGAAGAAGTAAAAGACCCAGTTCAATCATTTTTTAATATTCCACTTGTTATTGCTGGTAAGGTGGTGGGAGTATTAACTGTTGCTGATACTCAAAGCGGTCTTTATAAAGAGAATGAAATGACAATTCTTTATAAGATTACAAATCAAGCTTCAGCTGCTGTTACTCGTCTCCAGGAAGTTGTAGCCACAGAACAAAGTAAATTAAATGCGATGGTATTATCTATGGCAGATGGAGTTATCATGACAGATTTAGATTATAGAATACTTGTTATTAATCCTTCTGCAAGGAAAGCATTATCACTTAATGAATCTAAAGATATTACTATTTTTGATTGCATAGACAATCTTGGTGGTAAATTTGATATCAGAGGAAGGCTTGAAGAAAGTGTAAAACTTAAGAAAGAATATGCTTCAGAACGAATTCTACTTGGTGAAAATTTTTTTCAAATATTCGTTTTTCCAGTAAAGAGTAATTCAATTCTAGGTCAAGAATCTATTACTGGTGGTGTTGTGATTCTTCATGATGTGACATCAGAAGTTGAAGTAGAAACTATTAGAAAAGATTTTACTTCAATGCTTGTTCACGAACTGCGTTCTCCTCTTGATGGAATCAAAAAAATTACTGAAGTTTTAAAAAATAAAAATATAGCTCAAACTACAGAAAGTCATGATGAATATATAGAGCTTATTTATAAGAATTCTTCGGGTATGCTTGAAATGGTAAATGATATATTAGATGTATCAAAAATTGAAGCAGGTAAATTTGAAATACAAAAAAAAGAAGGAGACTTAATAAAAACTATTAAAGACAGAATAAGTTTCTATTCCTTTACTGCTAATAGTTCACAAGTTTCTTTGAATTTCACTGCAAGTAAAGATATTCCAGAAAAAATAATGTTTGACCAAGAAGGTGTAGAGCATATTTTAAATAATTTAATATCAAATGGTTTAAAATATACAAACAAAGGTGGTAAGTTAGAAATTTTTACATTTTTACATAATGAAGGCATAGATATAAATGCAGAAGCTAAAGCCTTAGGTTATATTAATGAAAATATCATACCTTCTAATATTGGAGAAGGTTCATACATCACTACATTTGTTTCAGATAATGGTATAGGAATAGATGAAGTAAATATTGGAAACATATTTAGTAAATTTAAACAATTGGATACAAAAAACAAGGTACCAAAGAAAAAAGGAACAGGTCTCGGTCTTGTTATCGCAAAAGCAATAGTTGAGGAACACGGGGGGAAAATAGGTGTAGTTTCAAAGATTGGCTCTGGAAGTACTTTTTACTTTACAATCCCAGTTGTCTAATTTATTTTTACTAATTATAAATTAATGATAAAATAGAAATATGAATATTAAAAAAATATTGATTATAGATGATGATGAGGTTTTCGCAAAAACTCTCACAGATTTTCTTCCAAAAGAGAAATATGAGACATCTCACGTTATGGATGGAACAGAAGGACTTGCAAGTATTGAGAAAGTTAAACCGGATATTATAATCCTAGATCTTTTGATGCCAAAAATGGGTGGTATGGAATTCCTAGATGAAATTAGAAAATTAAAAATAGATAAACAAATTCCAATATTAATATCTTCACAGCTTTCTAAAATAGAAGATATAAGTAAGGCAATAGTAGCGGGTATGGATGTCGGAGTAAAAGGTTATGTTATAAAAGCTTCAGAAAACTTAGATATGATTGTAAATGAGATGGAGAAAACTCTTTCAAAATATTCTAAATAATCCACAAATAAATTCATATAAAAGACCAAAATATTCCTTATATTTTGGTCTTTTATATGTTAGAATAGAAAAATGATAGTAATATTTATTTTATCTTTAATCCATATAGTTATTTGGACAACAATATTACCACTCCCTTTGAGATTTTCTGATTTTATATCAGCTACCACTAGCGTAGGTCAAATTCTTGGATTACTTGGAATGACACTTTATGCCATTAATCTTATTTTAGCTGGTAGATTAAAAATTCTAGATAAATATTTTAAAGGATTAGATAAAGTATATGCCCATCATCGTATTATAGGGACTATTGCTTTTTCAATGCTACTATTCCATCCACTATTTCTTGTGGCAA
>JBBQGF010000019.1:0-11111 GCA_038322745.1 Minisyncoccia bacterium
CACTTTTGTATTTGATTTCTATTTACTTTATAAATTGTCTGTACTTGGAGCTGGTTCCTCTGTCTTCATTAATCCAAAGACTAAATCTACGTATTTCCAAAATGCATCATTACCTTTAAGTTTTGCTACACATTCGGAAGCAGCAGCTTTTGGAAGAGCAGTTGGATGAATTACTAGATGACGATAAACCCAAGCTACATTACCATTTGATTCTGCTGTAATCTCTTTCATAACTCCTCCGAATCTTTTACAGTAAGGACACTCAAGGTCTGAATATTCTACAACTACTATTGGTGCGTCAGGATTTCCTATTATATGATCAGCGGCTGTCACTGGAGGTATTTCTCCTTTATATGGAGTTGTTACTTTTCCTGCTGTAACTTCAGCTATTAGTTTATTTGTTTCTTCTTTTGTATAAGCACCTAGTATTTCAGCTTTGGTACCATTTTTACCGACGATAACACTATAAGGAGTACCTATTTGTCCTGCTGGGTGTCCTTTTGTTGCAGCATCTGCACTTGCATTCGTTGCTGTTCTTAATGCTTGTTGATCTGTCTCAGTCATACATTGTGTAAATTTTTCTTTATTTACACCAACTTGTTCTGAAAGAGTTTTATTTTTATTATCATTACTACCTAAACCAGAAGAACCATTTCTTGTTAATAAAATTGCTAACATTATAAGAACTCCAGCAACTACTATCGCATTAGCAGTTGAAAGTATCTGTTTTTTGTTTCTTGTATTTGGCACATGTTGTGTATTTTCTTCTTTTTCCATCTTATTATAAACATATAGAGGTTTTTTATTAACCAATATGCTGTTTTAAAATTAATTATTAATAAATTAAACCATTGTTTATTACTGTTAATACCCAGTAATCACAATTTTTTGTAATTACATTGGTTTATTATAGCACATAAATAAGTTGATTTAGCAAAAAAATGTCTATTGAAAAATATGCTTAATTGTGATATAATACAGTTTGTTATGGATATAGCTTATAGTGTTATTTTTTATATATTTGCCTTTCTGTCCGTTTACGTACAGATATTTTTTTTATTTACTTTTCTTGAAAAAAGACGTCACATTGTTCATCATGCTGATGATTTAACACTTTTAGATTATCCTACTGTCACTATTGCTGTGCCTTGTTATAACGAACATGAGACAATAGGAAAGACAGTAGAATCACTCCTTGCTTTAGATTATCCAAAAGATAAAATTACTATTTTTTTGATTGATGATGGAAGTAAAGATAATACTTGGGACCTAATTAAAAATCTAGATAATGGTAAAAATATCAGATCTTTTCATAAAGAAAATGGTGGAAAACATACTGCTCTAAACCTCGCACTCGAAAACACTAATTCGGAATTTTTTGGATGTCTTGACGCGGATTCATTTGTTCATAATCAAGCTCTGAAAAGAATAATGTCTTATTTTGAAAATGATAAGAGAACTATGGCAGTAGCTCCATCTATAATTGTTTATAATCCTAAAAATATTATTCAATCAGCTCAGAAAATTGAATATGATATGGCAATTTATACAAAAAAGATGTTAGGTTTTATGGGAGGGATTCATGTGACACCTGGTCCTTTTTCTATTTTTCGTAAAAAAGTTTTTGATGAGCTTGGAAATTATCACAAAGCTCACAATACAGAAGACCAAGAAATTGCACTTCGTATGCAGGAACATAGTTACAAAATTGATCATTGCCCTGATGCTTTCGTTTATACAAACTCACCTAACTCAGTAATGAAACTTTATCGTCAGAGACTTCGATGGATATACGGTTTTATAAAAAATCTAATAGATTACAGAAGACTTCTATTTAAAAAGAAGCATGGAACAGTTGCATTATTTACTTTACCTTCTGGTATTATATCTATATTAGGTGTTGTATTTTTAGCTTTTAATGTTGTATATAATATATTTAGATTTGTATATAATAAGATTATACAGATACACACTATAGGTTTTTCGAACTTATTTAAGCTAAATTATCACTTTGATTGGTTTTTTATTAATACTAAAGCAGCATTGTTTTTATCGGTACTTTTGTATATACTGGTCATTGTATCTGTATTGATAGGTAGAAAAATGTCAGAAGGTAAAGTAACCTTCTCAATTTCAATACTTTATTTTATTATTATTTATAGTGTAATAGCGCCATTTTGGATGTTGAGAGCAATATATAATGCCATTATCTCAAAGGAATCTAGTTGGACATTTGAACGCCGCATTACGAAAAATTAAATTATGAATCAACATGAACCAAACGATTGGAAGAAATATGTCATTGTCTTATTTATAACCTCATCCATTTTTATATCTGGGCTTTGGCTTTCTAATTATTTTAGTAATAAAAAAATAGACCAACTTAGAAGTATAGAAGACAAAATATCAGTTGACCTGATGTCATCTGAAACTCAGTTCAATCTTTTACAAGAATTATCATGTAAGGATGTTTCTACTACAGTTTTATCTTCTGAGTTAAATTCTTTTTCTGACAAGATTTCTTACAGTGAAAATAATATAGGGAATGACGACAGTAATGTTATATCTCTCAAAAAATATTATTCATTACTTGAAATAAAAGATTATCTTCTGATGAAGAAGATAACAGAGCGTTGTGGTCAAAAATCCATATTTATTCTTTATTTCTATAAAAATCAAAAATGTGATGATTGTACCAAACAAGGTTATGTCTTGACTTCACTTCGTGAAAAATACCCAAATTTGAGAGTATATTCTTTTGATTATAATCTTGATTTATCTGCGCTAAGAGCCATGATTTCAATTTATAAAGTTCCAGATAATCTTCCTGCTATTGTAATAAATGGCAAAGTCTATTCAGGATTCAAGAGTATAGAAGAAATAGAGAAGACATTTCCTGAACTTGAAACTATAAAGAAACCAGAAGAAATTGTTAAACCAAAAACTTCTACAAAATCAAAAATCCAAAATATTATAAGTAATACAGGGACACCAACCACAGTAGCTCCTGTAATTGAGATCCCTGTTAAATCAAACTAGTTATGAGTAAAAAAATAATACCATTTATATTTATTGGAGTTGTTGTATTAACTTCCTTATTTTACTTTACATATTTCAATAAAAATAATCACATTGGAAGTAATGTCCGATGTTATGAATATACAATGGAAAGTTTAAACAGAAATAATAATTTTTCTTTATTTAAATTAGAGAATATTACTCATCTTAGATGTGAAGGGAGAATGGCTTTTGACCAATATGAAATAAGTGGAACAGATAATAGTGGCCACAGTTTTTATATTCATAGTTATACGGGAGGTATGGCAGCATCTGGAGGAGATATGATAAGTGATTACTGTTACAAGAAGGATGGAGTTATTGATACTGAAAAAAGTAAGAAGTTATACGGGAGAGAGGGAACTCTAAGTGAGCCGACATGTACTTATATAGAGGGGTTGCAAGTTGAGCCAGAGGGGAATAGGTATGAGTTTAATAAGTAAGAAAATAGTAAGAGGAATCGTCACACATAATTTTCTGGTGAAAATTTGCACGAAGTCCATCGGTACTGATGGACACCTGTAGACGGCCCGACTCAGTCACCTGTGTGACTTCCGTCTTTCGAATCCTCGTGCTAAACAGAGCCGGCACGAGGAATCGTCACAAGTATTTTTCTGCTGAAAAATCTTTTGACCATGACTTCCGCCGTCGCGGTCCGTCTTTCGAATCCTCGTGTTAAAAGATTGAGCCGGCACGATGAATCGTCACAAGTATTTTTCTGCTGAAAAATCTCGCGACCCCAACTCAGTCACCTGCGTGACTTCTGTCTTTCGAATCCTTGTGCCGGCTCATAAGAAAAATCCTCTCTAATTGAGAGGATTTTTACATACAATGAGCCGGCACGAGGATTCGAACCCCGGACATCCACTTTACAAAAGTGGCGCTCTACCAACTGAGCTATGCCGGCAATACTTAATTTATCAAACTAAACTTATATATTTTTATTATTTCGCTTACCAGTCAGCTATGCCAGCAAACATTTAATTCTTAACTAAACTTCTAAAACTACTTAACCGATAAGCTATCTTATCATATTATACGATTTTATCAACCTCTTCTATTTCCTCTATCTTCTCTTCGTGTTCTTTCTTAATTTTCTCTTTGACTTTCTTTATTTTAATCTTTGATTCAATTACAGCTCTTTGAATAAATGATATTTTTCTAGGGTCTTCTATTTTTGCTTCCTTAGTAAAAAATTTATTTATTTTTGGAAGTTTGTTTTGAATGAAAAGTTTAATTTTTGAATTTGTTTTAAACCATAATTTTACACTAGACAGAACTATCCATTGAATTGTATATTTAGCTAAAATTAGGAAAACTTTTTCAATTTTTTTAAAAGATAGTTCTGGTGTGTATTTTTCTTTTTCTTCCGAAATTTTTATTCTATTTGTTCTTATTTCCCATGCACGAAATAATAGCATTCCAAATGCTCCAATTATCGATATTAAGAAAATAATATAAATAAAAATCATAATTAACCTATAGTCTCATGAACAAAACTAACCAATGTTGCACCCTTTTCTTTCAATAGATTTCCAACAGTTAAATCAGGGTTTTTTATGAATGACTGATCCATAAGAGTTTGTTCTTTGAAATAGGTTGATATTTTACCTTCAAGCATCTTCTTTTTTATTTCTTCTGGTTTATCGCTTTCAGCTACTTCTTTTTCAAATACTTCTATAACTTTTGATTTATCTTCTTCTGTGATGTCTTCTGCTTTAATGAAAGCTGGCTTCATTGCTGCAATGTGCATAGCTATATCTTTTGCTAGTTCCTTTGTACCTCCTGTTAGGGATACTACGACTGCACTTTTGCCACCATGAACATAACATCCTAGAACATCACCTAGAATTTCTTCAACTTTACCTAGTTCAATTTTTTCACCTACCTTTTGAACTACTGGATTAATTATATCTAGTGATTTTGCTATCATTGCATCTACTCCTTCTTTTAATGCAATATTTGCTAATTCATTTGAAAGAGTTACGAAGTCATTGTTGCGAGCTACGAAATCTGTTTCAGAGTTAAGAACTAAAAGAAGGGCTTTACCAGTATCTTCAAGTACCACGATTGTTCCGTCGTGTGCTATACGGTCTGCTTTTTTCATAGCAATACTACTTGATTTCTTTTTAAGTATAATGAGCGCTTTTTCCATATCACCTTCAGCTTCTTCTAATGCATTTTTACATTGCATTACTGATACGCCAGTGGCATCTCTTAATTCTTTTACTAATTGAGCTGTAATTTGTATAGACATAATTTACTATTGTGTGGTCATAGACCTTAAAAAATAATATTTTTACTTCTTTTCACCTGAGATTCCTGCGTTGTAGGCTTTTTTGATTTGCTCTATAAAGAAAGTGATACTTGATACTGAAGCGTCGTTTGCAACAATAGGGAATTCTGTTTGTTTTGTATTACAATCAGTGTTCATAAGGGCAATAACGGGAAGATTCATCTTGTGAGCTTCAGTTACAGCAATGTGTTCTTTCTTTGGATCAATTACGAACATTGCATCAGGAGTACGAGTAATACCAGTAAGACCTTGGAAGTTCTTTGTCATATCAGCCATTTCACGGTCTATTAGAAGTCTTTCTTTTTTAGTATATTTATCTAAACCACCTTTCTCTTTTTGATCGCGTAAATCAAGAAGTTTTACTATACGTTTTTTTATTTCAGGGAAATTTGTTAGAGCACCTCCTACCCAACGTTCAGAAACATAAGGCATATTTAGTGATAAAGCAGCCTCTATTATTTGTTGACGAGCTTCTGCTTTAGTTCCAACGAAAAGGATTGTTTTACCAGATGATGCTAATCTTGTTACTTCAGTAATAGCTTTCTCAAAAAGTTCATTTGTCTTTTCAATGTTTATAATATCAACGCCATTTTTTGTTGCGAAAATGTATTGACTTGTTGATGGATGACGACGACTCTTCTGATAACCATAGTGAGCACCTGCGACAAACATCTCTTCTACACGTGTATTTTCTTTACTCATATATTTGTGTTTCCGTTTTATACGGATTCGTCTTTCGGACGAAAATTATTTATAATACGGTCCGTTTTTAAGCATTCCAGCCTATCTACAAGGGTTTTCAAAAGAAAAATCCCTCACGGAACATAAGGCAAATAATACCAGTAAAACCATTATTTTGCAAGTCATCTTTTTTGACCCAAATCAATTTTTAAGGTAGTATGTGGACATATGAGACAATCAAAACTATTTACAAAAACAAAGAAAGAGAGCCCAGCAGATGAGGTTGCTCTTAATGCAGAATTACTAATAAAAGCAGGCTTTATAAATAAGGAGATGGCAGGGGTATATTCATTTTTACCCCTCGGTTTGAGAGTCATAAAAAAGATAGAAGACATTATTAGACAAGAAATGGATGCTGTAGGAGGTACTGAAATGAGAACTTCTGTTTTTCAAAACAAGGAAGTATGGGAAAAATCAAATAGATGGAATGATGAGGAAGTAGATGTCTGGTTCAAAACTACTTTGAAAAATGGGGGAGAAGTTGGATTGTCTTTCACAAACGAAGAGGCCTACTCAAACATTTTAAAACAGTATATAAATTCTTATCGTGATTTACCTATTTATCCATATGATTTTAAAAATATTTTTAGAAATGAAACAAGGAGTAAATCTGGTATTTTAAGAGGCAGAGAATTTTATTGGAAAGCACTTTATTCATTTTCTAAAAATGAAGAGGAACACAATGAGTTTTATGAAAAAATGAAGGAGTCTTATAAAAATATTTTTAGGAGAGCTGGTATTGGTCACATTACTTACATGACTTTTGCTTCAGGTGGAACTTTTTCTAAATTTTCTCATGAATTTCAAACTATAACTTCAGCTGGTGAGGATACTATTTTTGTGGATGAAAACAAAGGTATAGCTATAAACAAAGAAGTCTATACAGATGAGGTTTTAGATAGTCTTGGTGTCAAGAAAGAAGAGCTAGTTGAAAACAAGGCAATAGAAGTTGGAAATATATTTTCTCTTGGCACAAAGTTTTCTAAACCATTTGATTTAAAATATAAAGATGAAAATGGAGTAGAAAATGACGTGGTAATGGGTTCTTATGGTATTGGACTTAGCCGTTTAATGGGTACTGTTGTGGAAACTTTGTCAGATGATAAGGGTATTATTTGGCCTGAAAGTATTGCTCCTTTTAAAGTTCATTTGTTGGCACTTGGTGGTGATGAGAATATTAAAAATAGTGCTGAAGAAATTTATACAGAATTAAATAACAAAGGAATTGAAGTTTTGTTTGATGACCGTAATGATTTAAGTGCAGGTGAGAAATTTGCTGATGCTGATCTTATTGGTATTCCATATCGTGTAGTAGTATCTAAACGTAGTCTTGCTGACGGTGGATATGAAGTTAAAAAAAGAATTGAACAGACAGGAAAAGTTTTGAAAAAAGAAGAATTAATTGATTTTCTATTAACTAAAGTTAGCTACTAGGACCTAATACAAAATGTTTAAAAAGATTTACAAAATGTTTTCTAATGATATCGGAATTGACCTCGGAACAGCAAATACGCTGGTTTATTTGAAAGGTCACGGTATTGTTATAAACGAACCATCAGTGGTTGTTGTAAATCAAAAAACTGGTCAGATTGTTGCTGTAGGTGCTGAAGCAAAACAAATGCTTGGACGTACTCCAGGACATATCCGTGCAATTCGCCCTATTGTAGATGGAGTTATTTCCGATTTTGAAGTTACAGAAGAAATGCTTTCTTATTTAATAAATAAAGCAGAAAAAATATCAAAGAAATTTATTCGTCCTCGTGTTGTTGTTGGAGTTCCTACTGGTATTACAAATGTAGAAATCAGAGCTGTTGAAGATGCAGCACGTTCTGCTGGAGCACGAGAAGTTTATATTATAGAGGAACCAATGTCAGCTGCAATTGGTATTCGTTTATCTGTAAAAGAAGCAGTCGGATCAGTTATTGTTGATATTGGAGGCGGGACTACTGACGTAGCTGTTATCTCACTCTCTGGCGTTGTTTGTTCAAAGAATTTAAAGATAGCTGGTGATTTACTTAATACAAATATCATCAATTATATGAAAGATGAATTTAAGCTATTAATAGGTGAGAGAACTGCCGAGGGTGTAAAAATAGCAATCGGTGGAGTTGTTGAAGGTGCACCTATGGAAGCAGAAGTTCGTGGTAGAGATTTAGTTACTGGATTACCTCGCCAAGTTATAGTTACTGATTCAGATATTAGAGAAGCAATACTTCCCTCAGTTCTTTCTCTAGTAGATGGAATAAAAGAAGTTCTTGAAACAACTCCACCTGAGATTTTATCTGACATAATGAATCGTGGACTTGTTCTATCTGGTGGAGGAGCATTGATTAGAGGTCTCGATACTCTAATTCAAAATACTCTTAAAATTCCAATATATATTGCAGAGGACCCTCTCACAGCAGTTGCTCGTGGGACAGGTGTGGTTCTAGATGAGTTTGAATCTTACCAAGAAGTTTTATTAAATACAGACGATGCATCAGTTCCGAGATAAAAAACAAATAGAAAATAAAAGAAAACTAATTAAAAATTTAATTTTTTTAGTCGTTTTCTTGATATTAGCTACTTTAGGATTTTTTGCAAAAACAAGTGGTGTTTTTCATTTTATTGGTAAGCCTCTATGGAAAGTAGAACGCTCTGTATCTTCAGGAATAGATAATACTGGTTATATCTTTAGAACAAAGTCATCAGTTTATAAAGAAAATGAAAATCTCCTAAGAGAAAATTCCGAATTAAAAGTTTCTATGGTTGATTACAATATTTTAAAAAATGAAAATCTTCAATTAAAAGAGTTATTTGACCGTATTCCATTATCAAAAGACTTAGTTTTAGGTAATATTTTAACTAAGCCAAATTATTCACCATACGATACTATTATTATTGATATAGGTGAAAAATCAAATATATCTGTTGGAGATATTGTTTACTCAGGTTCTGAGATACCAGTAGGTGAAGTAGGTGAAGTATATGCAAATACTTCTCTAGTTATTCTATATTCAAATCCCGGTCAAGTTACTGAAGCAATGATTGATATCTCAAATACAAATGTAGAATTAATAGGTAGAGGTGGAGGAAATTTTGAGATGAGCATACCAGTTGATTTACCATTTACAAAAGGTTCAATTGTTTATTTACCAAATATTAAAACAGAAGTTGTAGCTATCATTCAAGAAGTGATATCTTCTCCAAATGACCCTGTAAAGAAAATCCTTTTAAGTTCACCTGTAAATGTTCAAAGTCTAAAATGGGTTTTTGTTAAACGTAATTAAATAATGTCAGCAATAAATTTTAAAATTGAAAAGAAACTAGACGGTAGTCTAGGTAGAGCAGGAACACTTTCGACGCCACATGGAGTTATAGAGACACCATCTTTTGTTGTTGTGGGGACAAAGGGAACTGTTAAGGCAATGACCCCAGAACAATTGAAAGAAATAGGAGTTCAAGTAACTCTCGCCAACACCTATCATCTTTATTTACAACCTGGAGATGAACTTATTCGTGATGCTGGAGGACTCCACACTTTTATGAATTGGGATGGACCGATGATGACTGACTCTGGTGGATTTCAGGTTTTCTCTCTTGGCGTCGCTTATGGCAAAGAACTTTCAAAAGTAGTTTCTATTACTGACCCATCATTACTCATCCCTGAACGTTCAACAGCACTTGATGGTGTGCCGAGACTTGCAACAATAGGGAATGATGGAGTTTCTTTTCGTTCACATATAGATGGAAGTTTGCACTATATTACGCCAGAAAAATCTATTCAAATACAACACAACCTAGGAGCAGATATTATATTTGCTTTTGATGAATGTACTTCACCAACAGAAAATGAACGTTATCAAGAAGAAGCACTTTCTCGTACTCATTCATGGGCAAAGAGAAGTTTAGAGGAACATAAAAAATTAGAAGAATTAAAATCGACAAAAATTTCACAAAAAAATCTTCTTGAGAGGTCCTCGGATGAAGGAGGACGAGGGGCCAGACCATCTCAAAAAGACTTTTTTGCTACATTTTTGCCTCAAGCACTTTTTGGCATTGTTCAAGGAGGAAGGTCTGAAATTTTAAGAAAAAAATCTGCAGAAATAATTGGTGCTATGGATTTTGATGGTTATGGTATTGGTGGTTCTTTTGCAAAAGAGGATATGTCGAGTGCAGTTAAATGGGTCAATGAGATACTTCCAGAAGAAAAGCCTCGTCATCTACTCGGTATCGGTGAACCGGAGGATTTATTTGAAGGAGTAGAAAATGGTGTAGATTTATTTGATTGTGTTGCGCCAACCAGAACTGCTCGTAATGGAACACTTTTTACAAAGAGTGGTAAAATAAATATGATGAATGCCAAGTTTATCCGAGATTTTACGCCGATAGATGAAGATTGTGGTTGTTATACTTGCAAAAATTATACTAGGAGTTATATCTCTCATTTATTTCGTGCCAAAGAAATGGAAGCAGCAACTCTTTCCTCAATTCACAATATTTATTTTATTACAAATCTAGTTTCAAATATGCGTAAATCTATATTAAATGATACATTTTATAAATACAAGGAAGAGTTTTTGAAAGATTATATATCCAGTTAGAAGTAGAGTGTAATTATTCGTAACTTCTAATCGGGGCGAATTTAAAAAAGAATTTTTAAATAAATATGCAAAATAAAATTTTTAAATTAAAAAGTGAATATAAGCCAGATGGTGATCAGCCGGAGGCTATTTCAGAATTATTGAAAGGTTTAGAAAAAGGAATGAAAAAGCAGACATTACTTGGTGCTACAGCTACAGGTAAGACTTTTACTATCGCGAATGTTATAGAGAAGTGGGGAAAACCGACTCTTGTAATAGCTCACAATAAAACTCTAGCCGCTCAGCTTGCTCAGGAGTTTCGTGAATTTTTTCCTGATGCTGCAGTTCACTATTTTGTATCATATTATGACTATTATCAACCAGAAGCATACATGCCAGCTTCAGATACTTATATCGAAAAGGATGCTCAGATAAATAAAGAGATAGATAGACTT
>JBBQGF010000020.1:0-9376 GCA_038322745.1 Minisyncoccia bacterium
TCTGTTACAATTTCTGTATTTATAATTGGCTGAGTTACTTCCATCTGTAATGCCATAGCATATTGTAAAAGTGCAGCACGAGTTTTCGCAGAATCTGGATATTCCTTATATATAGCAAGCTCTACATCGTCACGAATTCCATTTGTATTTGCATCTATCCCTATCAAAGTTTTATCTGCTTCTAATCCTGGGTCAGGTGGTAAATTCTTCCCCATCACATCATCAATAGTTATTTGAGCTGAATGAATTTTTAATATTTGCTCATCTGTTTTTTGTTTTTCAAAATAATGAGGAATTCTAAAAATAGAAAGTATTATAATGAAGGCAACAATTACTCCAATTAGAATTAAAAAAACCCAAACAAATATTTTTAATACCTTATGGGCGCCTAACCAAATTTTAAATTTTTCCATTTTAAAATTATACAGTTTATTCAAACAACATGTCAAATAATTTCGTGCATAACTTATTCTGTCTACCTCCGATGTAGGCGGAATAAATTAAAATTATAAATTTTTATTTAAATTAATCCACTCTAAAATTTCCTTATCAAAACCTGAAGTATTTTTAAAATAATCTGGAAAAAATTCTCTATTTAATATCTTATTTTCTTTCCTTTTTATTCCTTTATAATCTAAATAACTCCCCCATTTGTATTTATCTAGAAATTTTAATGCTCCTTCTTTATCCTTAATCCCATTTTCTTTCCATAATTTATCTATTAATTTTATAGGATTTAAATGTATATACGAGAATAGATATTTAGCCTGTATATCATCCTTAATATGAACAGCTTTAAACCTACCCTCAAAAAGTGACCCTGTTCTTTTGTATTTTTTATTAAAATACATTGAATAACTAACACAAAGTTTACGTATATATAAAACAACTGGAAATTCTTTTTCATCTTTATTTTCATTGGGTCCCCCTAGACCGGGACTAGGGGAAGTTATATATAAATGAAAATGATTAGGCATTAAAACCCAAGCCCCAACAGATACTATATTTTCCCCTTTATTAAAGTCCCATGCATCGATTTTAGTTTCCACAATATCATTACGAAAATTGATATTTTTTTTAGAATTTAAAAGATATAATAATTTAATAAATCGTTCCCTATCTTCATCATCCAGGAATATAACTTGTTTACTATTACCTCTATTATAAACATGAAAATATTCTCCTGAAACTAGCGGGACTTTTCTATATGTCATTTTTTAAGTATATCACTAAAAATAAGTTAAAAACATTAAAATTTACAAAATAATTTAGACTTTTATTTCCCCTAGTCCCGGTCTAGGGGAAATAAAAATAGGCAAAACATAATAAAAATTAGTTTTGCCTATTTTGTCTTTTTAGATTGTTTAGTTTGTTTAGCCTTTTCAAACTGCTTAGTTTGTTCAAACTTTTTAATCACATTAGATTTTTCCTTGTTATAATTGTGTGTTAGAAGTAACTGTCTGGATTGAGATTTAATTCTTCTATCTCTCTCCGTAAACTATCTTCACAATTTTCTTCAGGGCGAAAACTAATTTGATCAAAATCGGTTTTTTGAATAAATGAATCATCTTTTTGATAAAATTTTTCTTTATTTTTCAAATCATTTTTTTGTCTATTTTTAGCTTGGATAATACAACTTTTAAATACATTTATATTATGTATATTGTGGTATTGGCCATATTTATTAAATAAATAATTCATGATTTCTTGAAATATTTTACCCTTATCCCCTTTTTTTAAAAAACCATTTTGCATTCTAGCTGAATACATTTGATTAAACTCAGATGCTATATCAGCAAATGTTTTTCCTTCCATAATTTTTTTAGATTAAAAGGTTTACATTTAATTTTGTTTAATTATACCACATAATATTATATATTGTCAATGTAAATAATGGGTTGTTTTTTTGTATATAGCAATTATAGTTTCATTCTTTGAATATATAGACTTTGGGGTATAATAAACGTATATACTCCAAGTCGGGGAATATTACTTATAAATATCAGTTATTTAAGCTAAAAATGAATTTTAATAATTTAGAAAATAAAAAACCTAATGCACTTAAAAGTGAACACCTAAAAGAAGGTGTTTCCCCTATTATGGGTGGTATTTACGATAGAGCAACTATAGATTCTGATTCTTCTAAACACTTTTCGGAAATTGAAAAAAATTCTGATTATGTAAATTTTAGTTACAGAGCCAATGATATAGAAAAAAATGGAATGTATAATTCTGGTGATTCAACTTACGTTATTTCACTTATTAATAACAAAGATAAATATTCAAAAGCTTATCTTGATTGTACTGGTGTAGTAGTTTCTGGAATTGATAAAATAACTGGTGAAAATATTTCTTTTTTAAGTCATCAAAATCCACAAGAATTATTTGAAATTGAATCAGTTAGGACTAATTTTAAAAGAGATTTAACAAAGAGCTTAGATGAAATGCTGGCTCGTTGTGAACCAAATACTATTGATGCAGTAATTATGGGTGGTAATAAAAATGTTGAGGAAATTATTATTGATGAGGATTTTCAAAGAGGAAGAGATAATGAGGATAAAATATTAGATGATGATTTCGGACCATACAGGAAATCCATCAAATTCTTAAATTTTATTATTTCAAATAAACTAAACTTCTCCCCTGTTGTCATAACTGGACCAAATGATAACTTTAGAACAGAACAACATACACTTGATGTCTATTATGAAAATAAAGGTAAACACCTCTCAATGATAAGGCCTCAACAAAAACAAGCAAATAATGAGAGTTTTATGGCATCTGATATAGAAGAAAAGTTTTAAAATCACAAACAAAATACATCATGGAAGGCTTCGCCTTCCATGATGTATTTTGGTTGTGATTAACCCAAAAATGTCTAAATTTAATTATTATTGTCTTTCTCGTAATTACTTTTTTCTTTTAAATTCAGTCTTGTTTTAAGGAAAATATCTGCTTCCTTAACTGAGCTTTCGGAATCAAGCAAAGAAGAGTATGCTTCTCCACTATTCCCTTCTTTTTCTTTTTTATCTGCTTCCTCTAAATATTTCTTTGCTTGATCAAGTGTCTCATTTGTACCATCTACTGTAGCTTGCTCTATTTTGGTTTGACTAATCGGTGCAACTTCAAGTCCTTGCCCTGCAATATTTATCAAAGATTTAACCTCCTCTTTTCTTTTTATATACTTATCTACATTATTAAAATTTTTCTTATCTTGTCTGATTTTTATTTTTTCCGCACCAACCCGTGCATTTTTAGAAATTTTAATATTTTCATCTATGTTTACATTTACATTGTTATCTACATTTTCAGTTTGTTTATCACCTTCTGTTATTATATCTAATACCCTCGCATGTGCATTCATCTCTGCACGAAAGTTTGTAGCTATCTCTTCTGTGTCTTTATTATCGTTTGATTTATCAGCATTATCCAGGGCTTTATTTAAAGCAATTGTATGACTTACTAAAAGTTTATTAATTTTTTTCTCTTGCTTTATATCAAGCTTACCATGACTTGCTAGAGTTTCAGCTTCTATTAGTCTAGTAGAAGCAAGTTTACTTTCATGTTTTGCTTTTGCTTTTGGAGAGAATGATAGTGCCCCTTCTATCGGCTCAATAACACTTACTTTTATTGGGTATAAAATACTATCTGGCAAACTGTCTTGAGAAGCGAAAACAACTCCACCTCCTGTCAGAATAAAAATAAGTGGAACAAGAATAAAATATACCAACTTAGTTTGCTTCATCATTAACACAAAAGAATAACCAAACCAAGGACTCTGAATAGGTTTCACTGAAGTCCCAGTTTTTAAAATATTCTCAAATACCCTCTTCTTCTCATCGGGTGTCATGACAATTTTATTTATTTCTTTTATTCCATTTTGTAATTTTTTGTTTTCCATATATTTTATTTATTCATCTCATCTTTATATCCAGTCTTCTTTCTCAACTCTGCTATTCCTCTATTGATTCTCACTGATGCTGCGTTGGTTGATATTCCTAATATCTTTCCTATTTCTGGTGGTGATAAATCTTCTGCAAAACGTAAGTATAATGGCTCTCTATATGATGGTTCTAGCTCATTTATCTTATCTAATAAATATCTCCCTTCTGTTCCTAAAATAAGTTTTTCTCCTGTAGTGCTGCTATCTGGTACATCATATACATTATCACCATCATCTGTCGTCATACTATCTAGTGACAAGCTTTTCTTTTTACGATACCAGTCGATAATAAGTCTGCGAGCTATAGTAAAAATAAATGCTCTATAATTTAATATCTCTTTACCTTCTTGTATATTCTGCCATAACCGTAAGAACGTCTCTTGAGTTATATCGAGTGCTTGCTCACGATCAGATACTCGAATCAAACAGAATCGAAAGATTGCATCAGAATTGGCACTATATATTTTTTCGAATTCATTGATTAAGTCTGTGTTCATATGATATTCACTTAGTATGACGTATGAGATGTATATTTCTTACATTCACTATATATTCAAAATACAACAAATAATAACTCTTGTCCATGTAAGATATCAGAGGTTTGTAACGTCTCCTCTATTGCAGGTCGTATGTTGTAGTACAGTACTCAACATTAGTTATTAATTATCAATTATATATTATTAGTTTAATCATTTATTTATGAAAAATATAAAAAAATATAACAAAGTAGTTGTCGGTTCTCTATTAAGTGCTCTTATATTATCAACTCCAGCAATGGGTTTTGCAGACAATGATAATAAGAACGAAAATAAAGGACAAGATAATAAAATTAAAACAGAATTAATGCTCGGATCAAAAATAGAAAATAATCATGACGTAAAGGATGCATTAAAAAATATAAAGGAAGAAAATAAAGCAGATAAGAAAGAAAGTAACATAATAAAAGAAACTCAAAAAAACTTAGGTTTCTTTTCAAACTGGTTTAAGAATCATAGTGGAAAGATATTAGCGGCTCCATCAATAAGTAATCTAGTAGCTGTTTCCACAAAACCAAACAAAGCTATAATTACTTGGACCACAGATAATCGTGCAAATAGTTATGTATGGTATGGGACTACTTCCCCTGTAGATACATCTACAAAGCCAGTAATGAAACACAACAGTAGAGTTCTAAATCATAAAATAGAATTCAAGAAATTAACACCAAATACAAAATATTATATCGTTGTCGGTGGCTCAAATAATAAAGGTGATGGAAAGTCATCTGAAATATCATTTACAACTCCTGCTACTCCAGTTGATACAATAGCTCCAGTTATAAGTAACACTGATATAAAAATTAATGCAGATAAAAATGTAGTTATCTCATGGAACACAAACGAACTAGCTACATCAAACATCTATTACTCAACTATTACTCCACTTGATTTAAGTGCTGTAACTACAAAGTCTGTAGTCGATGCAACATTAGCAACAAGACATTCACTCGTAATCCCAGGATTAACAGCTGGTACAGAATATTACTACGTAATAAAGTCTGTTGATGCTTCAAACAATACAATTTTATCAAAAGAATCTTCATTTAAAGCTCCAACAATATTAAATGATATTCCTGTGATTGAAAGTGTAACTGGACCCACTACAATTATAGCCGGAGAAAATGCTAAATTCGTAGTCAATGCAACTGACCCAGAAAATAGATTATTAAGTTACTCTGTGAACTGGGGAGATATATCTATAGCTCAGAGATCAATGATAATGGTAGCGGATTCAATATTTACTCAAACATCAACATTGAATCACGTATATAATACACCAGGAACATATACAATAAATTTCACAGTAGAAAATAGTCTTGGTAAAAAAGATACATCTACAGCAAAGATTATTGTAACAGCTGTGCCAGTAGTTGATACAACAGCTCCAGTTATAAGCAATATACAAACAACAGTTACTGGTACAAACGTAAATGTATCATGGACTACAAATGAATTAGCTACATCAAATATCATATATTCCGAAATTATGCCTTTTGATATAAATGCAGTTAGTACAAAATCTATAGTGAATGCAACATTAACAAAAACACACTCAATAAATATTCCAAGTTTAACATCAAGCACTCTCTATCACTTCATTTTGAAGTCTGCTGATGCCTCAAACAATGTAGTATTATCTAGTGATTCTACGTTCTCAACTAACTAGAGTTAAAAGAAACAAAACCATGTGAAGTCGATATGATAAAAACCCCTCATATATATGAGGAGTTTTTATTTTTCCCCTAGACCGGGACTAGGGGAAATCACTAAAATCGAATCGAGAACAGGGATGCTTTTAGCTTCCCTGTTTTCATTTGGGTTTCGCCTACCTCGGAGAGGTAGGCGAAACCCCTTTGGCGTTTGATGGAGGTGTGGGGGTGTGGGGGTTTACTATGCATATATATTTGAGTACTATATAGATACTTGTCCCGTTAGAGATATGTTAATAAATCTTTAGTAGGGACTGTCGATAAAATATTTTATTTATATTACTAACTATATTTAATCAGATATGCTGTATCAACAGCTATCTCTAATGGGATGAAAAGAGTATGGCTTATTGGGTTTGGGGATTTTGTGGCTTTTTGGCTATCTCTGATGGTTATATTATCTATACGATATGGCGAGATGCTAGGGTCTGGTTTAGTCCAAGATCACATCGCTCCATTTGCAATACTTTATGTATCTTGGCTACTTACCTTTTATCTTTTTGGCCTTTATGATTTATTTACAATCAAGCCAACTATCCCCCATTTACGACGCTTTGGGATGGCACTCATCGTATCGTTCTTTATTGGAATACTCTTCTTTTATTTCTTACCAATATTTGGAATTTCTCCAAAAACAAATCTCGTATTTCAAATCATCGGATTTGGTGGTGTATCATTCCTATTCCGTAGAATGTTTTATACAATCTATTCTAAACAGATTACGAAGCCTGTTGTTTTTATTGGGGAGAAAGCTCATCTAGATGAACTTTATAATGCGATACTAGCGAACCCTCAGATAGGGCTCCATATAGTATCATATACACAGGATTTGGTTCTAGCTTTGAAAAATTATTCTCATTTAGAAAATGCAGTTTTTATCATAGATACAGATTCAAATAAAATTTCAACAGATAACGTAATAAATCTCTACAAAAACAGCAACGATATAATCGATATTGCAGAAGCATACGAGAGATATTTATTCAAAATACCAATCAATTATATTTCTCAATCTTGGATAATAGAAAATATAAATATAAAAAAAGATATATTATATACATCTATAGCTAGACTCTCTGATATCATATTCTCTATTATCATAACCATCATAACTTCACCTTTTGTTTTAATATCAGCAATTGCTATATATCTAGAAGACAAAGGCCCTGTATTTTATATACAAGAGAGAGTTGGACTAAATGATAGAGTATTCAAGCTTTATAAACTCCGCTCTATGATTGTAGATTCTGAGAAAAATGGTGCACAATGGTCAACTGGTTCAAATGACTCTCGTGTCACTCGAGTCGGCAAGATTATACGCAAGCTCCACATAGATGAGATTCCACAGATGATAAATATACTAAAGGGAGATATCGCACTCATCGGACCTCGTCCAGAACGTCCCGAGTTTGTAGCTAAACTCGGGACCAAAGTCCCCCACTATCGTCTCCGTCATATCATCCGTCCTGGATTCACCGGTTGGGCTCAAATAAAATATCGTTATGCAAATACTATCGAGGATTCAAATGAGAAATTCGAATATGATTTGTATTATATTAAAAATAGAAATACCTTCCTTGATTTCGGTATATTCCTCCGAACAGTTCAAATAATTTTTACACATTAGAACCCCATATCCTATGGCAAACCTTGCGACGACACATTTGCTACATTTATAATATGCGTATATAATGCTATTTAATTTTTGTTATTTATAAATATTAAAACTAAAAAACATGGGAACAAATCAAAACCCTTTTCCATTTCTAAAGGAAAAAATTCTATTTTCTTTGCCTGTATTTTGCATCAAAGGCATGAACAGTATTAAGTACAAAAAGCTCAAAGCTAAAAGAGCTAAAATCAATAGAAATATTTACAACAGAAGGGAGATGCCATGTAATTGTAAAAAAATAGTCTTGATATAGAGGGTTAGATTCCCTATCTTAGTCTTTTTATCTAGTACAATAAGATTTTGTGCTGGTGGTCTGACCCTAATGGGGTCAAAGATTTTGATTGCTGTAACGGTATATAATAGATTTAAGAGGCTTTGCATAAGCAAAGCCTCTTTCTTTTTTTGTCGACGATAGATATCAATGACGGTTCTTGTTAAAACATCAGTACAGCAGGGAGCGGTGGCTTCGCCACCGCTCCCTTTTTATGCTAAAATGCTTCTATGGATTCTGGTAAAAAACCAATTAAAAAAGTCTTTGTTTCTGGCTGTTACGACATCCTCCACGGAGGACATATAGAGTTCTTTACCCAAGCCAAAGCGCTCGGAGACTATCTAATTGTATCTTTTGCCTCAGATAGAATACTTCAAATATACAAAAATAAAAAAACTTCCATCCCAGAACGGCACAAGAGGAAGATTCTGGAATCACTTCGTATGGTAGATGAAGTAGTTATGGGAGATCAGGAAGAAAAAGTTGGTCTTGATTTCAAAGAGCATTTTTTGAGAATCAAACCAGATATACTAGCGGTAACAGAAGATGACAAATTTGGAGAACAAAAAATAAAACTTTGTGCCCAAATAGAAGCAGAATATATTGTTTTACCAAAAGATTTAGATTTTGAAAAAACATCAACAACGGAGATAATAAATAAAATAAAAGAGATATAAAAAAGATGGATCCCGTTAGAGATAATTTATGTTTTATTACACTTATATATTAAAAAGTAAAAAAAATGGTAAGCTGTATACTGGGTATACGGATGATCTACGGAAGCGCCTTACACAACATAATGAGGGTAAATCTACCTACACTAAAAGTAGAGGCCCATTTGTTATTATATACTATGAAGCATGTTTACTAAAAGAAAAAGCAATGTCGAGAGAATTATATTTAAAATCGGGAATGGGCAAGCGTTATCTTAAAAATAGATTAGGCGCTTCCTATCTCTAACGGGATGGAAAAAATAAAACAAAAAATAACACTATATTATGACAGTACTTTAAATTTCTTTGCTAATACTTTGACAGAGTCTAGCTCTAAAGAGGGATTCATGAGGTATTTCAAAAATACTGGGTGGCTTTTTGCTGGGAGAATGTCAGGTCTAATTGTCTCCTTTTTTGTTGGAGCTTATGTAGCTCGATACCTAGGACCAGCACAGTACGGCCTCCTTAGTTATGCCGTTAGCTTCACTGGATTATTCGCTGTTTTTGCTAGTTTTGGGATAGATAGTAT
>JBBQGF010000021.1:0-8997 GCA_038322745.1 Minisyncoccia bacterium
TGGAATTCGTGACGATGTAGAGCTTGCTATATATAAGGAATATCCAGATTCTGCGAAAACTCGTGCTGCACTTTTACAATATGCTATGGCATTACAGATGGAAGTAACTCAGCCAATTATAAATACAGAAATTGTAACAGAATGGGCTAGAGAACAAAGCCGAGGGTTTATGTGTATTGGTAAAATAATACCAAGAGAAAATATTAATACATCATATGAAAAATTAAGATTAATGACATCTTTTGTTGAAGATAAACAATTAAATACAAAAGAAAGAAAAGATAATCAAGAAAATTTTTATAAATATGTTCGAAGTTATTCAGATATAGATAAACCATGTGATATAGATTATTCAACTTTACCAAATTAAAATATTAATAAAAATATTTCATGAATAATAAAATTATATTTATTCTGATTCTTCTTACATTATCTTTCTCTCAAGTTGCTAATGCTGAAGTTTGCTCTTCGAAAGGATATACAATTCTTACTATAAATGGTGTTTTTACAGATGAAACTGGTGCTCAAATAAATAAAAATGCATTAAAATATTTTTCCTCATATCTTTCTCTCTCAGAGCCAATCACTGTTGATTATGTTTATAATCCTACTCACACTGGTGGAGCGGGGGATATAATTGATTCGATAAAACAAGGTCTTTTCAGTAATGCTCCTGATTATGACCTTGTTGAAATGATAAATGATGCAAGTAGGAAAGTTAAAACTCAAAAATTATTACTAGTTGCCCATTCACAGGGCAATTTTTATTCCAATAAATTTTATAATAAAGTCGCAGATAAGGATGGCGGAATCGCATCGAAATCAATAGGTGTTTATGGTGTTGCTAATCCAGATAGTTATGTTGCAGGAGGTGGTAAATATATCACTTCTAGTACTGATAAAGTTATCTCAACACTCCTTGGTAAAGTTCTTTCCCAAAAAATATTACCACCAAATACTAGTATAGATTTGAAAGATTCATCAGATTATCTAGGACATAATTTTTCTGACGTATATTTAAAATATCGTGGAGATAAAATAGTTTCTGATATTAAGGAATCTCTTTTAAAATTAAAAAATGATGAATTGAAAAATTCTTCAAGTCCTTGTCTGGATCCTTTAAAAATAACTTTAATACACTCTGTTGTAGGTATTGCTTTAAAAACTTCAGATGCTGTTGTTGATACTTCAATGAGTGCAATTAATACTGGTGTTAAAACATTAGTTTTAATTGAAAAAACTTATATAACTATGGTTATTGAAACATCTAATTATTTAATTCAGAAATCAGCAAATCTAGCTATTGCAGGAGCAAAAATTATTGGTTCAGTTTCAAAATCAATATATGCTTTGGGGAAAAATACCCTAGCTTCAGCTGGATCAATTCTAGGTCTAACAGATAATAAAGTTACGCTGGTTTCAGGAGATGAATCATTGAATATACCAATAGATGTTGTTATCCCAGTAGAAGAAAATAATAATCAAGAAGAAGTTAAAATCGATGAAAATGAAATAGAAAAAACTCCAATACTCAATGATTCCCCAATAGAAGAAAATGAAGTCATTAAAAAAACAAATGAAGAAATTTTAATCACAGAAGAAACTCCTATCCCTACAAATTCTAATCATTCAAGTAGTAATAATGAAACAATAATTCAGAATGACGATACTAAAGTAATTGAAACTCCAAAAGATGAAACACCTATACCACCAGTAGGAATAGATAAAACTGTATATACTACATCCGATTTAGATGCCGATTCTATAGATGACAGTATTCAGGATGAAGTTATTGTTTCTACTAATGTTACTTTAATCGCAGGGACTTATAAATTTAATAATTTAATAATCACAAATAATGTAATTTTAACTTTAAAAAGTGACCAAAATTCAACCGAAGAATATAAAGGTGTAAAAATAAAAGCTAAAAACATCACTGTACATCCAGGCTCTAGTATTAGCGCTGATGGAGAAGGTTACGAACCACTTACTGGTCCTGGAGCATCATCTGTTGTGAATATAGGAGCAAGTTACGGTGGTAAAAGTTTAGAAGGACTAGACAGTAGTATTTATGGTAGTTCAATCACTCCATTCGATTTAGGAAGTGGAAGTAAATCAAAAGGAGGTGGCGCAATATATCTAGAAGTAAAAGAAATCCTGACAAATGATGGAGTAATTTCCTCAAACGGGAAGCCTTCTAGTAGTGGTGGAAGTATTTATGTAAAGACAGAAAAACTATCAGGTAGTGGTGCTTTCAGTGCAAATGGGGGTGGTATCTATATCGATAGTATTTATCTAATTAGTCCTGGAGGTGGAGGAAGGGTTGCAATTCATTATGCTGAATCTGATTATACTGGTTTATGTGAAGCAAAAGCTGGTGTCGGTAGTTATGATGGGTGGTCTTCGTCCTATGCCTCACCAGGAACAGCAGGTTTGTTTGATATAAAAAATAACAATTTAAAAATAACCTCAACTTGGAAATTTGAGGAAAATTCTAGTCCTTTTAATTTTAATGAAATTATTTTTACAAATAAATCAAAAATTGAATCAAATAAAAATGCAAACATAAAAGCTACAAGTTTGCTGGTAGAAGACGGTTCAACTTTTTATCTAGCCTCAGATGTTCAGAGTTTAGAAATTCCTAATATTACTTTAGACAATAAATCTGTATTAACACTATCTAAATATGCAAATATAAATATTGATAATATTATTTTAAAAAATATATCTTCCATTACAACAAAAATAGGAGAGGAAATAAATCTGACATTAAAAAATATTAATATAGATACAACATCATTTATAAATACAGATGCCAAGGGATTAGTTATTGGATTGGGAACTCCTTTGGATATATATTCAGGTGCTGGATATGGGGGATATGGGGGAGGGGGAATCACTTCTTCTAAAATATATGGTAGTGAAAATGAACCCGTAGATATGGGAAGTGGTGGACATGGAGCTTCGCCTATAGGTGGAGGAGCTATTAGAATCATTGCTTCAAATACCTTTGTAAATAATGGGATAATTTCAGCAAATGGTAATAATACTTCAAGTGGTGGAAGTATATACATAACAACAGATATCTTAGAAGGTTCAGGTAATTTTATTACAAATGGAGGAACTGATTATTATTCGAGTGCTTGTCAGGGGCCTGGTGGTGGTGGAAGAATTGCAATATATTACAAAACATTATTATTCCCTAAGGGCAATGCTCAATCAAATGGAGGGAGTGGTTACTGTGGTGTTGGAAGTGTGGGTACAATAAAATGGATAGATAGAAATATAGTTATACCAGATCCAATACCTGTCCCTATTTTGAGTTCCGTAAAATTAATAAATTCTTTTGATTTTGAAAATATGAATCCCAAAGTTATTGGAGTTATAAATAATGTAGATAATAAAATAATTTTGACTGTGCCTTATGGGACAAACATAACTACTCTTTCTCCTGTAATTCTGATTTCAGAAAAAGCAAAAATATCCCCACTAAATATTTCTGTTCAAGATTTTACAAATCCTATAACTTATACTATTACAGCAGAAGATAATTCTACATCTTCATATATAGTTAGTGTTGTCGTTTCTCCAAACCCCAATCCTACTCCACCACCTCCAGTAGCTGATACACAAGCACCAAGTGTAAATAAATATACATTTAATGGAAATGAAGGAAGTATTACAATTAATCCGACAATGAACAATCTATCAATTTCTTTGAAGGTAAGTGAAAAAGTTGATTGGGTGTCTTTTAAAATAGAGAAAGAAGATGATCAAACTATGTATAGGATATATTTTCCAGATACTCTTATTTGTGATGATGGCACAGACACTTGTACTATAATTTGGAATGGAATACTTTCTAGTGGGGGATCATTACAACATGGTATTTATAAAATTAACTTACATATTAGAGACGTAGCTTTAAATGAATTTTATGATTATCTTTCTCCATATAAGATAATAGTGCCAGAATAATATTATAAAAATTCCGCCTACCTTCGAGGTAAGCGGAATTTTTTTGGACTGATATATATTTGCTATTTATGGAATATGTGATATAATATAAAAGAATATAAACCTTAAAAAAATTTCTTATGAAAGAAAAGTTAAAAGAAAAAGCGAATTTCAACGATGCTGGCTGGGTTGGAATCAAGAAAAGTCATCTGTTTAAACCCATCAGTGATGATTTTGACGAAGTTGATGTTAACGATTCAGAAAATGATGTCGACGAAGTCGACAACTTCATTGAAATCGAAGATATCGGTGGTCTCCTGAGAAAGATAATCAAACCGGGTGACAAAGTCAGATATTTTCCTGAGTGTATTATCACCTTTGAAGTATGTGGAAATAAGGAAAAATGGATTTCAGTTCTCACTGAAAACACTGTGCCGTTAATTATTCCACTATATGCTCTGGATTTTGATCCGGAACAAAAAAAGGAGCTTATCTTACGCCGGAGGATTGGTAAAAAATATTTTGAAACAATTCACTCGCCAGGATTAATTATGAATAATACTGCGGATGACATGTCATTATCTTTTTACTGTAACCAACTTAAAAGGGATGAGGAGAATGAATTTGAGTAATTTTTCTTAATCTTTTATTAATCTTAAAAAGCGTCTTGTAATGAGACGCTTTTTTTATTTTTAAAATTAATTTGAAATTTATGGTCATTCCATAAATAATAAAAATATGCTTTAATATAGATATGGTTAACAAGCATTCATTAAAGGTTATCCTCGCTTTCAGTGGGGTTATTCTTTTGGGACTTATCTTACTCGTTATTCTAGATACATACAAATAAAGGATTTATTTTATTTTTTTCAAATTTTAAAAGCGGGCCTGATTAAGGTTACCGCTTTTTTAGTTAAATCTCGTTTTCATTTGAGATTATTTTTTAGGTTTTTTAGGTATCTCTTCCTTTTGCCTTTTAATTACAAAGTTAGAAACAACTGGTTCAATTTTGATTTTTGGTAAATCAAAACCTGGGATGAAGTTAATTACTGGTTTTTTCATGATACATAGTTTTAAAAACATTAAATTCGAATACATTATATAGTGTAGTTATTAAAATACAAGTTATATTTTATAATTTTTCTGTTTGACAATCTTAGTTAATATGATAATATGTTTTTGTAGCCGTAGAAAGTAGGTGGCCATATGGCCTTAATGTAAAAACCTACCGAGGTCGAACATATATTTCACAATTTGTGGAGTGTATCTACGCAACGGCCCTAACGGGCCTTTTTAAATTAACAAATACAAATATGCCAATTACATTAGAAAAAAAGAAAGAACTAGTGACCGGTTTAGAGAAAGCATTGAAAGGTGCTAACTCAGTTGTCTTTGTGAAATTCGATAAATTGACAGTAGCTAATAACAATATTTTACGTCGTAGTTTACAGACTGATAATGTTGGATATATAGTTGCAAAGAAAAGTTTGTTGAAGCGTGCACTGACTTCTCATGGTGTAACAGGAGAATGTCCTGAGATGCCTGGTCAAATCGCTATCGCATACAGTTCTGATTTACTCGCAGGTGCTAGTGGAGTTTTTGCTTTCCAAAAAGGACACAAAGAAAATGTTTCAATTGTTGGTGGAGTTTTTGAAGGCAGATATATGAATGCCGCAGAGATGCTATCAATTGCAACAATCCCTCCATTACAAACACTACGTGGTATGTTCGTCAATATCATCAATTCACCAATTCAGCGTTTTGCAGTTGTTCTCGATCAGATAGCAAAAGCAAAAACAGTTTAGTCGTTTATTAATTACAAATTAAATTTAAAATTATTATGGAAGAAACAAAAGTAGTAGTTCCTGCAAAATTCAAAGACATAGTTTCAAAAGTAGAAGAAATGTCTGTTCTTGATTTACACGAACTCGTAAAAGTATTAGAAGAAAAATTCGGAGTATCAGCTCAAGCATCAGCAGGCCCAGCAGTTGCAGCAGGGGCAGGAGAAGAAGCAGAAGTTAAGAGTGCTTTCACAGTAGAACTAACAGCTGCAGGCGAACAAAAGATTGCAGTTATGAAAGTTGTTAAGGAAGTTCTTGCTCTTGGACTCAAAGAAGCTAAAGATTTAGTTGATGGAGTACCTTCAGTTCTTAAAGAAAACATGAAGAAAGAAGAAGCAGATGAATTCAAGGCAAAACTTGAAGCAGCCGGAGCAAAGGTTACTTTAAAGTAAGCTTGCTTATTTTAAAGAACTTTTGCGACTCATTAGATTTTGCCCATATGGCAAAATCCAACGATGGAGCAATTCTAAATAAAAAACATCCTTTTAAGGATGTTTTTTATTTAGAATATAATGATTGTGTGAGGCAAGGCCTCGCACAACAAAAAATCACCCATTATGGTGATTTTTTGTTGTGTATTTATTGAAGACTGTTTTGTGGTTCTACATATTTAGTACCATCTACATATTCTTTTTTGGTATCATCCCATTTAGCAGTAGGGAACTTACCTAAGGCTTCTACAAACAATTCTGCTTTAGCTGGATCAGTTTTAATGAGTTCTCTTAGTCCTTCACGATAATCATCACTCATATGATCTCCATCAACCCAATTTCTAATTCTATCTTTACCTTTTTCTATATATTCTTCTCTAGTAAATATTTTTTCTTCTGCTTGTTTTGGTTTGCCTGCAAACATAGCCAAAATTTTTGCTTTTACTTCTGAAATTTTACTAGCCTTTTCTTCTTCTTTTTCATTGAGCACAATTTTTAAATATTCTTTTGATGGATTTGTAGAAATTTTATCTTCTGGAACTGTTTCCATGCTTTTTAATACTTCAGTTTTTGCTAGGCCTTCGTTCATATTTTTATTTTTTTATATTTAATAATAGGACCACAATCATTATACACCTAATATAATCTAAATAAAACTTCAAAATCAAGACTCTTGAGGGTTATTGTGTGAGGCAAGGCCTCGCACAACATAGAGGGGTCTTTTTTTGTTGATAAATTTGTAAAGATTCGTCTTTTTTATAAAACTTGAAAGGTTGAAAATTTTGGCGTATAATGACCCTCATATGGATACACTATCAAAACTTTTTGGCGGTCAGGCACGAGTAAAGATTATGCGCCTATTTTTATTAAATAGTGAAAGTATTTTTGAAATAGAAGATGTTGTAAGTCGTTCTCGAGTAACAAAGAGCAATGCTCGTCGTGAGGTCAAAGCACTTTGTACTATGGGTTTTATAAAACAGAAATCAGTCACTCATGAAGGTACTCGTGGAGCAAAGAAGAAGATGCCAGCATGGCAGTTGAATTCACAATTTCAATATATAGGATCTGTTCGTGATTTACTTGTGGACCCTTCACTATTACTTCATGAAGAATTACCTAGTCGTTTTAAGCAAATTGGCAAAATTAAACTCATGATTGTTTCTGGAGTATTTATTGGTAATGAAAATAGTAGAGTAGATATACTTATAGTAGGGGATAAATTGAAAAAGAACATAATTCAACAGGTTGTGAAAAGTCTTGAATCTGAAATAGGCAAAGAACTTGATTATGTTGTTTTCGATTCAGAAGAATTTAAATATAGAATTGATATGTATGATAAACTTGTTTGCGACATTATAGATTTACCTCACGAGAAGTTAATTGATAATGGACAGTTATCAACTTATATATCTAAAAAATAATTGTGATAAATATGAATAAATAGGAACCCTTATATAAGGGTTCCTATTTATTATTATATATTCAGTAAAAATGAATGTTTTTTATATAAATATAATATAATTTATAAATACTGGAACCTGTAATTCACAGTGCAATCACTTTCATCTTATATGAATTGGGAGTATAATAATAAGGTACCGAAGAGTGTCGAAACTTTACGAGTACCTTATTATTTTTTTTATTAATTTTTTATTATGGAATATATAAAAAGTTTGGGAGAAATCCTTAACGGTTCTCTATTGGGAGTATGGAATCTTTTTGCTAATTTTGTGCCAATTTTATTATTGGCGGTAGTACTGTTTCTTTTAGGTGTAATAATCGCTTCTATAGTAGGTAAAGCTATTGCACAAGTTATTACTATCACTAAAGTTGATAAACTTTTGGAGAGTGCAGGAGCAGATGAATTTTTAGGCCATATTGGAATGAAAGTAAATCTTGGAAAGTTTTTTGGAGTAATTACAAAATGGTTTATCATTCTTGTATTTTTGATGGCATCTCTACAAATTTTGAAACTTACACAAGTAAATGAATTTATCGGAAGAGTACTTATGGAGTACTTACCATTTGTTGTTATCTCAGCTATTATTTTGATCCTAACTACTATCATTGCTGACGCAACTAAAAAAGTAGTTATCACTTCATCAAAAGCAGCAAATATTTCTTCATCAAACATCCTTGGTTCTCTATCAAAATATACTATTTGGATATTTGCAATCATGTTGATATTATCTCAATTTAAAGACATACAACCATTCATGTTAATTATCTTTGGTGGTGTTGTATTTATAATAGCTCTTGGTGGAGGTTTAGCTTTCGGTTTGGGAGGCAAAGACGCAGCTTCACGTGCAATAGAAAATATTTCAAAAGACCTATCAGGGAAGTAATCTATTGATTTAGTTTATATTTCAAAAAGACCGTAAATTATATAAGAATAATTTACGGTCTTTTGCTTGTTTATAGAATAATTGAGCCTTTAAAATAAAGATATTATTGATAATTCTAATTAAATATATTAGTACTAGATAAATGCTTGACTTATTAATACGCTTAGTATATTATACAAATCACGATGTTAATGAATCAAATCAACCAAAAACGCGGTTAAAGTAAACCACTTGGTTTTACTTGTCCGCTCTAAAGGCGGATATTTTTTTTGAGACATCGAGCATGATATTTGAAAACTGAATGCTGTTCCGACTCACCTGTTATCCTAAATTTTTAGGGTCTTTTATTCGAGTCGGAAACAGAACACAACAAATAATAGATGTGGGTATCAAAGGAAGCGGTTCTCGAGATACTCGCATCGA
>JBBQGF010000022.1:0-6793 GCA_038322745.1 Minisyncoccia bacterium
CATTCGTGATTACACTCATACGGAAAAGATTTTCAAGTCCCTCACGCAAAGCACGAAAGTGCTTTGCTATCGCGCACATATATTAAAAAACAGGCACAAAACCTGTTTTTTAATATATGTGCGCGATGAGGGACTTGAACCCCCGACCTTCTCAGTGTAAATGAGTTGCTCTACCAACTGAGCTAATCGCGCATAATAATGTGTTGGTTCTTAAACTTTATGTATCTCACGAGTCGCTACAACTGAGCTAATCGCGCATAATAATGTGTTGGTTCTTAAACTTTATGTATCTCACGATTCGCTACAACTGAGCTAATCGCGCATCACACTTCTACTAACCAATCTTAGCATATTTTCAATATATTTCAATAGTATGCTAATATGTGGCTATGAAGCTTAAAATACTATATGAAGATAAGAATATTATGGTTGTAGATAAACCGGCTGGTATTGCTTGTCATGCTGATGCTCGTACTAAAGATAAAGAGATTACAATGGCAGATTTAATATTAGATTTTGATAAAAAACTAGAAAAAGTAGGAGAACCAATGACAGTAGAATATGCGGGGAAACAAATTGTAATAAAACGACCAGGCATAGTTCATAGGTTGGATAAAGAAACTTCAGGTGTTTTAATAGTTGCAAAAAATCAAAAAACCTTTTTAATGCTCAAAGAGCAATTTCAAAATCATACAATAAAAAAAATTTATAGAGCTTTTGTTTATGGACATGTATCAGATCCAAAAGCATCACTTGCAACAGGTAAAAGGGGAGTTATAAGTGTACCGATTGGAAGGTCACCAAAAGATATTCGTATGTGGACAGCTGGACGTGGAGCAAGACCTCCTTTTCGTGATGCGACTACAGAATATACCGTTTTAAATAGATTTTCTGATAATAATTCTGCTAGTGGTCCAAATCAAGATAATAAATTTTCTTATATAGAAGCTTATCCAAAAACTGGGCGCACTCATCAAATCAGGGTCCATATGAGATATATCAATCATCCTGTAGTTTCTGACCCTTTATACAGAGGAGCTCAAGAGTTAGCATTAGGAATGAAGAGATTAGCATTACATTCATACTCTATAACCTTCCGTATTCCAAGTGGTGAATTAAAAACTGTTGAATCCCCCTTACCAACCGACTTTAAAAAGGTCATAAAGACATATCTTGCTTAATATAGCTTTATATGATAAAGTATTCCCTATGGAAATAACGAAAGTACAATTCACTCCAGTTGAACAAGAATCCCGTAAAAACCTTGATTTTAAAGCAGGTGATACTGTTCGTGTCTGGAACAAAATTTTAGAAAAAGGTAAAGTACGTCTTCAGGCATTTGAAGGTTTAGTTTTGTGTCGTAAACACGGAACAGAAAGTGGTGCAACATTTACTATCCGTAAAGTTGCTTCAGGTGTTGGTGTTGAACGTATCTTTCCATTATATTCTCCAAACGTAGATAAAATTGAAATTCTAAGAAAATCAAAAACTCGTAGAAATAAATTATATTATATCCGAACAAAAGCAGTTAAAGAAGTTAAAAAGAGATTAAAGAGTATAACTATTTCTCGTGATGAACCAAAAGAAAAAGAAGTAGAAGCAACAGAAGAAAAATAATAAATTAAAAACACAGAGTTATCTCTGTGTTTTTAATTTATATAAATTTAACAGATGATTGAAAAAAGTTAAATAATTGGTTATACTCGTTATGTTTAATATAAATGCGCGGGTGTTGAAACTGGTAGACAAGCATCCTTGAGGTGGATGTGCCCGTAAGGGTGTGGAGGTTCAAGTCCTCTCCCGCGCACAATAATAAAAGCCTTCTGCAGAAGGCTTTTATTATTGTGCGCGGAGTAAAGCACCTAAGTGCTTTACGTGAGAGGACTTGAAAATCTTTTCCATATGAGTGTAATCACGAATGGAAAAGATGTACCGAACCTGTAAGGTTCAAGATTCCTCTCTAAAATTATCATTTTTTAATGTATAATATATTTATGATTATATTTATTTTTCAACTAATTTCTTTTTTAGTTTTATTGTTTGTTTTATTACTTATGCTTTTATGGATGTGGAGTTCATTTAAGGCAAAAGTACCGTTCATACGAGTTCCCACTGGAGTATTGGGTGATATAGAAAAAGCATTAGAACTTAAAGAAGGAAATGTTGTTTATGATTTGGGTTGTGGAGATGGTTTAATACTTTTTTATTTAGCAAAACATAATCCCAATGTAAAATATATAGGAGTAGAAAATAGCCCATTCCCAGCACTAATAGCAAGTTTTTTATCTTTTTGGAACAGGAAAATAAATCATATAAATGTTCAAATAATTAAAAAAGATTTTTTTGAAGTTGATTTATCTGATGCAACTCATATAGTCACATACCTTTTCCCTAATGTAATGGATGATTTATTATCAAAACTAGAAAAAGAGTTAAAAAGAGGAACAAAACTTGTATCAGCATCGTTTCACTTCACAATAAAAAAAGAAGTTTCAGTAGTAGAATTAAAAAGAAAAAAATATCAACTTGCTCACAAGTTATATATCTATGAATTTTAATTTAAATAATACAAAAACTTGTTAATTTTCTTTGAAACTATTTAAATTCGGAGTATAATAATAAATATATGACGACGCTAGAATTAATTGAGTATATTAAAAAACAACTTGATAAAAATATTTCGAAAGATTTAATTATTCCACGTCTCTTCCAGGCTGGGTGGAGAATGGAAGACATAGAAGATGGATTTAAGGAAATAGAAAAAGAAAATAATTTAAAAATTAAAAAGGAAATAGAATTACCAATTGCAGAGAAGACTATAGAACAACCTATTCTAAAGATATCTCAAGAAGAGATAAAGATATTTACTGATAAGTATCATGAATCTACACAAGAGGTGGTTTCTTCTATAAAGAATAAAGAAGAAATTACAGCTGTTTTAGATAACAATATAAGTACTCTTCCTATTACAGAAACACCAAAACAAGCGGAAACTAATTCAATTCCTGAAATAAAAGTAGAAGATAGTGCTATTGTTGCTGGGGTTGAACCTTATAAAGTAGAAATTCCAAAAGAAGATAAAACACCCATCTCTGGTGGAGTAGAATTCATTAATGCAGCTGAGGGAGAAGATTATCGTTCTGATTTTTCAATTCCAGAAACTAAAATAGAAGAAATAAAAGAACCAGAAGTTCCATCACTAGGTGATATTGAATCACAAAAATCAGAGGTACTTGAACCAACGAATCAATTACCACCAATTATTCCAAGAGTAGAACAACCCAAAATTGAAATAATTCAGGAAGAATTAAAAATAGTAGAAAAACCAGTAGGTTCATTTTTTACACCTATAGTAAATAGAGTTAATATTTCTACATCAGAATCTCAACCAATAAATCAAGCTCCTGTATCTCAACCAATAAATCAAGCTCCTGTATCTCAACCGATAACTCAAGCCCCTATTGTTGAAAAAGTGGAAAATATAATTAATGCTCCTTTAATTCCACCAACAAAAAACACATATATTAGTGAACCAATATCAACTGCTGATATAGTTATTCCAGTTACTCAGACTCAAAAACTTCCAGAAATAAAAACTTCATCAAATCAAATGACTGATATCATTCATAAAAATGCAATGATATCTTCATATTCACAGGACCTTCTAATTGCGAATCATGAAGGGGATAGTGATTTAGTTGGAAATAAAAAACACCCACTATTAAAATGGATAATTTTATCCCTTATTATTATTTTAATAGGTTGCATGGTGTTTGTTTTTGTAAAAGGAGATTTTAAAATTTCTGGCTTAAATTTTTCTGTTATTAAAAAAGATCCTAAAACAATAATATTAGCTGCACCTACAACCCTATCAAATTTACAATCATATAAAACTGAAACTAATATAAATATTTCGTCTCCTGCTATTGCCAATATTACATCAGGTCTCGTTAGTGGTAAGGTTGCAACATCAAAAGACAGAGATTCAATTACTATAAATACAAAAGGTCAAACAAACTATACAAATGGGGTATTAGTTTTTGATTATCTCACTAAATTTAATATTTCCACTTTAAAAAATAATATTGTAAGTCAATTAAAATATGATGGATCTACGTTTTATGCAACTGTTCCAGATTTAAGTGAAATTTTAGATAAAGATGCCCCAGCAGTTACTACTGTATCCCTTTTACCCAATCAATTAGGTTTAATTGTACCTGAGTTTTCTCCTTCTGTTCAAAATATAGTAAAAAATGTAGATATTTATAATATGCTTTCTGAAGGTATTCCCCCTTATGTAAAGAATCAAGTCTCATTAATCTTTAATGATTTTATTAAAGATTTGAATTATATTGAAAAAGACTCAGACGTTTTAAGTGGAGTAGAAGTAACTCATTATGAATTAACTGCTGACCGTCCTCAAACTAAAAAGTTTTTAAATTCACTTGTAGATTTATTTATTACTAAACTTACAGATGAACAAAAAAAGAATTTAGATGAAGCAGTAGGTGCTTCTAGTATTAGTTCATTTGATGTTTGGGTTGGAAAAAATGATGATAATCTCTATAAGTTTAAATTTACTTTGAATGCTCCTTTATCTAGAGTACTCGGACTCAACGATAGTGGGATAGCAGGGAATGAAGTAAAACTTGATTGGGAGACTAGATATTATGATATTAATGTTCCTAATGATATACAAATCAAAACAGCAGATATAAATATTGAAGGGTTTATAAAAAAAATAAAAGATAATAAAATTAAAAATATAATTTCAGGTTTCAAACCACTAGCAACAGCTTTGCGTAATTCAATAGGAACATATGGATTACGTACTAATCCACTAGGTAGTTGTTCAAATCCAAATCCAGGTTCATTATTTTCACCTCTAAATCATGCTAAGGGTGCAGATGTTGCTATAGGAGGTATTTCAACTTCTATGAATTCTTTATTGTTAGCAACTAATGGAGTTGGTTTGTGTTATTCTACTTCAAAAGATTGGGCTCTAGCAGCTCCTGTTTCTGAAAATAATGGAATTTCTACTCCAGAATCGACATATTTTTATTGCATAGATAGCACTGGAAGTATGTTAACTCTAACAGCTCCAATAACTAGTTCTATTTGTAAATAATAATTAAAGTATTATTTACTTAATAATACTGGATTTTTTAGGTATTTTCTGGTATAAAAGGATAGACACTATTATTTTTTAGTAGTGGTTATATACTATGGTGCCTATAGTGTAATGGTTAGCACTAGAGTTTGTGGAACTCTCAGTCTGGGTTCAAATCCCAGTAGGCACCCTATATGAGAAACCGCCCTTGTGGCGGATTTTTCATATGGGGTGCCTAAGGAAGTGGTCTGCACCACTTCCGTCTGGGATTTGAAAGACTTTTCAGTCTTGCTTTGCAGGCTGAAAAGTACCTGCCGATGTAGTCGGAAAAACATGTACTCATGGTCCCAGTAGGCACACTTGAACGTTAAGTCAAATTATTTAACCATTTAATTTAGGGTGATTTATAGTTTATTAGGAATTGAATGTGGACAAAATATGATTAATTTTTTACTATGCTCTTTTGTTATTATATTATTTTTCTATATTTATTATTTCTTGGGTTTAAATTTACTATCATGTTATCCTTAATAATATGAAAAAACTTTCAAAGGGAATGGGACTCGCTGTTGGAATAGCAATTGGAATATCTTTAGGGGTTGCAATTGGTAATATTGCTGCAGGACTTGCAATAGGGGTAGGTGTTGGGGTGGCTCTTGAGTACGGACGTGAAAAGAAAAAATGATTCCAATTTAATATCAGATTGTTATTATTTTACTAATTTAATTCAGTTTTAATATCAACATATTTTGCGTACAAATTATCCATATATTCCTTATCTTCTAGTATAACTATAATAAAACTTGGCCAGTGACCCAGCATTTTAAAATTACTATGTTATAATAAAAACATTGTTAATTAATTTTTTATTATATGAAATTAAAATATTTTCTGAGTTTGTTTTTGTTTGTTTTTATTTTTACAATTTTGGGTTTTTCCCAAACACTAGAGGCTAGTTATAGCACAACTATCGCAACTGAGCCGACAGTTTTATATTACTGGCCCATGGCAGAAATAACTGAGTCGAAATTAAAAGCTACTGTTGGTGGAACAGATATTAATCTTACAGGAGCAACGGTAGGTGTACCAGGGAAAATAGGGGGTACTGCTGTATCGTTTAATGGTACATCAAATTCTGGAGTAACAGCACAAACAATAGATTTAAGTAATCACAGTAAAGTTGTTGTTGAGGCAATGCTTTATTTTAATAACTACAATGGTAATGGTTCTCTTGCCTGGGAACTTAGTAACGGTATTGGCTCATTTACTGACTCTTTTTATCTAGCATCTAATAACTCTTCTACTCAGGGTATGGCTCCAGCACTAAAAGGTAATGTAAATTACGCATATGGTAACTATACTCCACCGTCTTTAGCGGCATGGCATCATGTTGTTGCTATCTATAATATGGGACTTCCTACTAATGAAGTTGATCTTTACATTGATGGTGTTCTTTAAACGCCGTTAGATCGTACTTTGAATGCTAATAATACCGGAAATTTTGGTAATCGACTTTTCTATTTAATGAGTAGAGGAGGCTCTAGTTTATTTTCTAGTGGTAAAATGCAACACCTTGCCATCTATAGTGATTTAAGTGCAGCTAAAATTCTTGCTCACTCAAACCTAACAAACGTAGCTTCAATTGTGACACTCTCAGGTCCAACAAGTGGAAACAATAATGCG
>JBBQGF010000023.1:0-6529 GCA_038322745.1 Minisyncoccia bacterium
GATTAAAAATTTTATAGAGTTTTTAAATTAATAATGTAATATTTTTTATTATTATACAAAAAAAACATAAGACAAAATATTAATTGTCTTTAATATTAAATTTTTATTTATAGAAATAAAAATTATCTCAAAATCTAATCAAGTTATAATGATAACAAAATTATTTTACTTTATCTGCAAAGACGACAAGTCTTTGTGAATGAGTTCCTAATTTTTTATTCCATGTGCCAGTACAAGTAATCAAGTTGAGATGAGATTCTCCGTCATTTGAAAAAAATACTTCTTGTGTGTTTTCTGTTGTAACTGGATATCTTTTTATATTCTGAACAACAAAAGTATCAATCTTTCCTTTGTCATCTTTAATATAAATATTATCCCCTTTCTTCAATAAAATTAAATTATCAAAAACTACTGGAGTTTTATTTTTCCATCCAGAGTGACCATCTATAACTGAGGTACCAATCTCACCAGGTATAGAACTTTGATTCAACCAACCAACATTCTTTATGTTTACTGGTACACCCATCGCTCCATTTTTTTGAACTTTTACTGATTCAAGAGAAGCATCAACATTGATTTTTGGTATTGATAGTCTAAAGGACATTGCTGGTGTTTCCTCTGTAATAGTAGGAGAAACAACATTAACAGTTTCATTATTCATTAATTCATTTGATATGCCTGTTTTAGGGAATTTGATATTAGTGAATGTTGAAACACCTTTTACAAGACCCTTATTAAATAAGGATGAATTCTGACTAAGTGGAACTAGCTCAGGAATAGGTAGATTCAAGACTGGGCACATGATATTATTCACTTCAGTTTGAGTAGTAAGATAGAATATCCCAGTTGGTGCTTTTAATCCCCAAGGCTCAAGTACCTTATCTGCATGTTTAACTTGAAAATTCTTTACAGCTTGTTCTGTTTTTAATCCATATATTCCATCAACAGTAAGTCCTGACGACATATAATCGTTTAGGAAGTTTTGTATCTTTTTCACAGTTTCTACATCATTGTTGTATCCTCTACGGACAAATTTATCAACATAGATTCCACAAGTAGTTTCAGCTCCAAGAACTTGACCGACTGGAGCGGATATTACTACAGGAAAAGGAATTGAGCCACTAGATGTATAATGATGTGTTTGAGTGTAAATGCATGAACCATCGTTTTGAGTAGCTAAAGAATTATAGTTTGTAGCACTATTATCTAAACAACCTAAAACAGGTTTTAGTATGAAAGTAGCTGTACAAGTGATATTACTAGTCATTGTAACTACACCACCTGGACAATTATCACTCCAAACAGTAAATGTTGAATCTGTATTTGGAGTAGCTATAGCAGTAACTACAGTTCCAGAACTATATGTTCCAGCACCTGTAACTACACCAGTACCAGTCCCTAGTGTATTTATTATAAGAACATAAGAATCTTTAGGTACTGCAGTAAATGTTGCTATTACTTCACAATCTCCTGTAATACTCCCAGTTGTGTAAGTAGTCCCAACAAGAGACCCTGCAAGACAAGTTCCTCCGATAGTTGCAGTATAACCAGAATCAGGTGTAACAGTAAAAATAACATTTGATCCTGAAGTTGCACTTTGTGAAGCTGGAGTAATTGTTCCACTACCAACCTTAGATGATATAACAGTATATGATATAGCTGGAATTAAAGAAAATGTAGCAGTACAAGTTTTAGCAGCATCCATTAAAACACTACCACTCACACTACAATCTCCACTCCATCCATCAAAAGTTGAGCCTGCATTTGGAGTAGCTGTAGCTGTTTGAGTTGTTCCATAATTAAATGTTCCACTACCTGAAACAGTACCATCCCCTGTGCCAGTTTTCCCTACAGTTAAAATAAAAGTTTTTAAATTAAAAGTAGCTTTGCAAAGTGTTTCAGCAGGATTTACGATTGTAACACTTGTTGTTTGACTACTTCCAGTACAATCTCCACTCCAACCACCAAAAGTTGAACTAGTATCTGGAGTAGCTGTAGGATTTACTATATTTCCGACACTGTAACTACCTGCTCCAGTGACTACTCCTGTACCATCGCCTATTTTATTAATAGTTAGATGACAAGCTTGAACTCGAGTTGTTGGTATTACAGATAAGAAAAATATAGCTATTATTAAGAAGATGAAATTTTTCATGATGTGATTTGTTGTTAATTTTGAGAGTATTTGACTAGATTACCCTTTAATTTTAAAAATAAGAAAATAAAACCAATATTTTAGTAATATTTATGTAGAATGATTGTCCTTTATAACAGAGTTTGTCCTTTATAGTTTGTCCTTTATAGAATATAATCTATTTTATAAGACATAATATTGAATGAATACAATATTATAAGATGCGTAATAAAATAACCAAAATATCTTTTTAATAAAATTATTAAAAAGAAAATAAACGGTATATTTTTGAGAAAAATTAACTATCTCCATGGGAGATGTACTTAATTTGTATTCTATATAATTACATGAATTTGTCAACCTAATAATTAATATCAATAAAAAAACCTTTTATAAATTATATTTATAAAAGGTTTTTTTACTTCTTTTTTTGAGCAAGATTAAGTATATGAGAAATAAATTCTGGCATCGTTGCTCCAACAGAATTTAACATCTTTGGAATGAGGGATTCATCAGTAAGTCCTGGGAGAGTATTTACTTCGAGAGCATAAATCCCCTTTTTGGGATGAATAATAAAATCACTACGAGAATAATGATCGAGATTGAGTCCAGTATGTATTTGTTCTGCTAATTTGATAAGTTCTTCTTTTTCATCTATTGAAAAATTACCTGGACAAATCTCTTCAGACTCTCCTTTATATTTTGCTTCAAAATCAAAAAAACTTTTACTTTTTGGAATACGTATTTCTGTGGGAGGAAGTACATAGACTTTTTTATTTCGAAAATTATCTATTACTCCTACTGTTGCTTCTTTACCTACTATCATCTCCTCTATAAGAGCATCAGAATCTCTATTCACTCCAATATTAAAAGCATCAATAAGTTCAGAAAAAGTTTGACACATTTTCATACCAACAGATGAACCGCCAGAAAGTGGTTTTACAATCCATGGTGGTGGAAGTTTATTATTAATTTCCTTTGCTATTTTTATAGAATAAAGACTTATTGACCCGTCTTTTTCTTTTTCATATTTTGGAACAAGAAGATGATTTGGAGTTTTTATATTTAACCTTTTGAATTGTTCTTTTGCAAGAACTTTATTGTAACCCACTGCTGAAGCAAATGCTCCAGAACCTGTATATGGAATCATCCATTGGTCCAGCACCTGTTGAACCTTGCCATCTTCTCCAAAATCACCATGAAGTGCATTAAAAATAACATCAACGGAGTTGAATACATCTACTATCTCTACTGGTTTGCCATTAATATGCCAAATACCATCTCTATCTATTAGAATATCAATTGGTTTATATAAATGATTTAATTTATCACTTCGTAAATGAGAGAGAACATTGCTTCCAGTTTTCAATGAAACTTCATATTCTCCACTTATTCCTCCACGAATTACTCCGACTTTTATCATAAATTTATTATAACAATTATTCTAATTAATTGTAACCAATACGATAAGTTAATATATGATTATTCCTATTTACCAACTCGATGCGATAGGTTTGACTTGGTAAATACAATTTAGTTACTTTAAAAAATTTTCATTCCTTTTCTTTTTATGAAATACTATAGCAAATCTATGGGATTCAGAATTGGCTAGCAAGATAGATTTCTTGTATTTTTTTATTATATTTTCATCACCCATTATTGCACGGGCTTTGTGTTTGTCATCTTTTACAACCGAAACTACTGGGATATCAAATTGATATCGAGAAAGAACTCTCTTTGCTACATTAATCTGAGCTTGGCCTCCATCTACAACAACAAGAGATGGTAAACCCCACTCTATATGACGAAGCCGACGAGAAAGAACTTCCTCAAGTGCTCCAGTATCATTTGCTCCTGTTTGAGTTTTAATATTAAATTTTTTGTATTCATTTGAAAGTATTCCTCCTTCTTCTATAACAACCATCACTCCAACCATATTCTTCCCGGACATATGAGCTATATCATAAGCTTCGATACGGTATTTAGAATCTTTATTATCCAATACATTACTCTCTATAATATCTTCCCTTATCAAAGCAACATCATTTATATGATTCAATGCAAATATTTGGTCACGAGTATGTGCAGCATTTTCAAAATCCTTAGATTTTGAAAATGCTGCCATCTCACGCTTCAAATTTAATATAATCTTTTTCTTTTTTCCTTCAAAAAATAGTTTTAAATTTTTAATATTATTTTTATATTCATGTTGCGCAACAGAAAAGTTCTTTTTTAAGCTGGTCTGGCCGAGCTTTCCTATCTCCTGACGAGAATATCCGAGGACCCGAGAAATAGAAGCTTTTTGCGAAGTAGTTAAAACAGACGGTGACAAGCCAAGTTGTTGATAAAATTCATGATTATTTTTCTTTGAGGATTGCTCATCTATATATGGGAAAATACGACGAATAATTTTCATCGCAGCACGAAGTTGTAATCCATTTGGAAATGGACCATAAACTTCTTGATAATTTTCTTTCTTTAGATTTCTTCCACGTATTGTTAATACTTTTGGGATTTCATCCCCTGTTATACAAACATAATTAAAACTCTTATTATCTTTTTCTTTTGTATTATATTTTGGTAAATGTTTTTTTATAAGATTTGACTCTAGGATAAGTGCTTCAAGTACACTATCTGTTTCCTGCCATTTTATATTATTTGACTGGAAAACCATGTCGAGAATCGAAGGTCCACGAGTAACAATCAAATCTTTACCAAAATAACTCCGAGTTCTATCTCGAAGTGAAGTAGCCTTACCTATGTAAAGGATATTCTTTCCTTTAAGAAAGAAATATACTCCGGGTTTATCTGGAAGTGCTATCTTCTTGAGTTGTTGACTATTCATGTTTTATATATTAGATTAAATTTAAATAATGCACAAATCTAATACCCCTGCTAATGAAAAACACAAAGCTTATTTCATTATGTGTTAAAGGAAGCACCTTTGCACAAGGAATTGCTGATATATTCCACGTGGAATTAACAGCAGTAGATTCTATCACTTTTTCCAAGGGAGAGGTTAAGAGTTATCCCTTAGAATCAGTAAGAGGATGTAACTGTTTCATCATTGCTCAGTATCATAATGAAGAAACAGTTAATGATCAAATTTTTAGAATTTTTGGATTAGCAGACGCATTAGTAAGAGCATCAGCTGATAAAATAATTCTTGTTATGCCCTTCTTGCCTTATATGAGACAAGACTTCAGGTCTCTTCACAGAGAGCCGATATTAGCAAAATTATTTGCAGAATTATTGAAAACTTCAGGGATTAATCATGTTGTCACTTATGACTTACACGGAAAGTCTGCTGAAGGTTTTTTTAAAAAAATTGATAACCCAGGATTCACAACATTGTTGTCAACTTTTTTTGAAAATGAAAATGATTTTGATGTCACTAATTTGATTATCTCTACTGGTGATGTTGGTGGTAGCGGAAGAGTCAAAAAACTTTCTTTGAAACTGAAACTTGATTTTGTTGTTGTTGATAAAACCAGGAATAAAGGTCAAATTGAAAAAATGACTTTAATCGGAGACGTCGCAGGTAAGGATGTTTTGATTTTTGATGATATTACCGATAGTGGTGACACATTGATTAAAGCTACTGATATACTTTTATTAAATGGCGCAAAAAGTGTCTTGGTGGCTGTCACTCACTTATTCAATGACCCGAACTTAATAGGAAAACTTCAGAAATCAAAGATTACTAAAGTTCTCACTAGTGATTCCATATATCATGGAATACTACCCGAAAAGTTTGTGGAAATAAGTTTAACTGAAAAAACCGCAGAAATGATTAAAAACATTACTGAAGGAAGTTCAATAGACTTTACCTAAATTTTATCCTTAAATTTATCTAGTTAATTTACTAAACAGAAGCATCCAAAAGGTGCTTCTTTTTTATTTCTTTCTTAATACCTTTTTTAAATATTTTCCTGTATGACTACCTGGAGTATTTGCGACTTCTTCTGGTGTTCCATGCGCAACTATTTTACCACCTAAGAGTCCGCCCTCTGGTCCTATATCGATAATATAATCAGAGCATTTAATTATATCCATATTGTGTTCAATTAGGATAACACTATTACCTTTATTTACGAGTTTATTTAATACATCTAACAGTCTAGAAACATCATCATAATGAAGTCCTACTGTAGGTTCATCTAATAAATAAATAGTCTTCTCTGTATGAGGACGATATAATTCTGAAGAAATTTTTACACGCTGCGCTTCACCACCTGAGAGAGTAGTTGCTGACTGACCAAGTTTTACATATCCGAGTCCTACATCCATCAAAGTTTTCACTCTATCATAAATAGCTGGTATCTCATCAAAGAAAACAACAGCTTCTTCAACAGTCATTTCTAAAATTTCAAATATATTTTTCTTTTTGTATTT
>JBBQGF010000024.1:0-6041 GCA_038322745.1 Minisyncoccia bacterium
CTTCTACCTATTTTTTCTAATGTATCACTAATTGAAAGCATTTTCTCAATACAGAATCTTTCCTCATCAGAAAGATGTTTTTTCTTATTTTTTGCCATAAATACATGATATCGGAAGTTCGTATTTAAAGGTATGGGGAAGGTATAATTTATTTAAAATGCAGTGCTTTCAAGGGAAAGTAATCGGATTAAATAAACTCTCAAAATTTAAAAAAAATAAGTATGAGAACAAAAATTATTAAAACAGCAGTTGTATTGCTAGGAGTAATTTGTGCATCAATGGTATTACTTGCTCATGTTGGGTCAATAATATGGTTTGTTTATTTATCATTGTTAATTTCTATATTTTTTTGGGGCAAAAAAGGCTCTACTACCCCACTTGAATTAGCCGCTATTATACCAATATTAGAATTGATGTGGATAGTAGTACTAAGTAAAAATAATTTTGGAGGAAATGTTATTCTGCATAACATAAAAACCTTATCCGTTTTTTATGCACATGGAGGATTTCCTGGGTACATAATATGGTGTTTGATTTTACCATTAGCTTTTCACAAACTCTCTCACATTTGGGGTTAAAATAATTATTTTGGTCCCAAATAAATCGTTGTTTTTAAAACTATTTAAAAATAAGACCCACAAACATGTGGGTCTTTATTTTGATAAACTCTAGGAATTTATCACTCTACGGTAATTAAGGACTTTTCTAATTGCAAAGCAACATAGAAAAGTCTTTTAAATATTAACATAAACCATGAAGATGGCTTGTTTTCTAGAACCGTGAGTACATTTTTCGATTCTTACAGAACCAGTCTACCTTTTCCATTTGTGAGTATACTCATACTAATGTTTTTTAATAAATAGTCGTCACAAATATTTTTCTGCTGAAAAATCTCGCGACCCCGCCTCACGCCGACGCGTTCCGGCTCGGACACTATTAAAAAACAGATCAATATCTGTTTTTTAATAGTGTCCGCCCTCTAGGATTCGAACCTAGGACCCCAGAGGTATAAGCTCTGTGCTCTAACCAACTGAGCTAAGGGCGGGAATTTGGTTATTTAAACTTCTGAACAACTACTAACGAACTCACTGTTTAGAAACCAAGACAGCTAAGGGCGGGAATTTGGTTATTATTTGTTCTGAAAAATAATACCAGAAACATCTATATATTACAGAAAAATTGATAAAGTTGCAAACAACCCCAAAGCGAAGCTTTGGGGTTGTTTATTTCTTTTAAAACTAAATGGCTTCTTCTATTTTCTTTTTTGGAATTATTCCATTAGCTATTATTATTTCATTGAATTCTTTCTGTTCCAATGTTTCAACTTCGATAAGTTTTTTTGCTATAGCATCGAGTACTTTACGTTTATCTGTCATAACTTCTCGTGCTTTTTTAAATGAGCCATTCATTATCTTTGAAACTTCTCCATCAATGAGAGCACTAACTCTCTCAGAATATTCTCTATCATTTACACCTTGACCAAACATTGTTCTTCCTCCATCACTCTCAAGGGCAATAGGACCTATCTCATCTGACATTCCCCAACGTGTAACCATTGCACGAGCTAGATTGGTAGCAACCTGTAAATCATTTGATGGACCTGTTGTAATATCTCCGAACACCATTTCTTCTGCAACATATCCACCGAGTGACATAGTGATATCATCAAGGAATTCTTTCTTGCTTTGCATGCGACGTTCTTCAAGTGGAAGGTTCAGTGTATAACCTCCAGCACGTCCGCGAGAAACAATAGAGACTTTATGAACTGGGTCAGCATAAGGAAGTATTGATGCGAGGAGTGCATGACCTGCTTCGTGATATGCGGTTATTTCTTTTTCTTTCTTTGAAAGTAGGTGACTCTTTCTCTCAGGGCCCATCATTACTTTTTCTATAGAACGAATGAGGTCAAACTGTGCAATTTTTTTTCTATCTTCACGAGCAGCGAGAATTGCTCCTTCATTCATAAGTGAATATAGGTCAGCACCAGAGAATCCAGGGGTGCGTTCTGCAATGACTTTCAAATTTACATCTTCTCCGAAAGGTTTTTTACGAGAATGAATACCAAGTATCTCTTCACGGTCAGCACGATCAGGCAAATCAAGTACTACTCTACGGTCGAATCTCCCTGGTCGAAGAAGTGCTGGGTCTAATACATCAGAGCGGTTTGTCGCTGCCATAACGATAACTTTTTCATTTGGTTCAAAACCATCCATCTCAACAAGTATTTGGTTTAATGTTTGTTCACGTTCGTCATTTCCACCACCGACACCTGTACCACGAACACGTCCTACAGCATCAATCTCATCAATAAATACTATTGATGGAGCTGCTTTTTTTGCCATTTTAAATAAATCACGAACACGTGAGGCTCCAACTCCCACAAACATCTCAACGAATTCAGAACCTGAAAGATGAAAAAATGGAACAGATGCTTCCCCAGCCACAGCACGAGCAAGTAATGTTTTTCCAGTTCCTGGTTGCCCAGTTAGAAGTACACCTTTTGGAATACGAGCACCAATGTCTAAAAACTTTTTAGGATTCTTTAGAAAATCTACAATCTCTTTCAATTCTTCTTTAGCTTCTTTTGCACCAGCAACATCTTTGAATGTAACTTTGTTTGCTGTATCGTTTGGATCTGTAATACGTGCTTTGGATTGACCAAAAGTAAATGCTTGCATGCCTTGTCCTTTTGCTTGTTTTGTGAGCATCCAGAATAAAAAGATAATCAAAAATACAGGAAGAAGGAAAGGTAGAAGATTAATAACCCAATACATAAATCCAGATTCTGTTTTAACTTCAATTGGTGTTGAAGCAAGTTGAACTGGAGTCACACCATAATTATATAATGTTTCAGAGAGTGAACTCTCTACCTCTTTTTTGGCTTCACCTTTTGTTTTATCTTTAAAATCTACATTTACACTACCACCAGAAACTGTAATTTTTTCTATTGTTCCTTCGGTGACACTTTTAGCAACATCAGAAATAGTCATCTTTTTTATTTCATCTGGCTTCTTAACAAATAGAGTGTAAATAAGAGTTATGCTAATAAAAATAAAAATAGCAATAATCACTTGATTGAGAATATTGGGTATTTTTGGTAGTTCTTGTTTTTTGTTTTCTTTTGGATTGATATTCATAATACTTTGCATTATACACTAAAATAATGAGAAATAAAGTTATATATTTTGATATAATTCTCTTTTATTGGTAGGATGTATGAGTATGGCAACATATATAGACAATAGAAAAGCTCATTTTAATTATGCTATCGAAGAAACCTTTGAAGCTGGTTTAGAATTGATGGGTTTTGAAGTAAAGTCTATTAAAAATGGTACAGGTAACATAAGTGCAGCTTTTTGTATAATCCGCGGAGGAGAGGCTTTTATAGTAGGAATGCATATTCCTCCATATCAGCCCAACAATAATATGGTAGCCTATGATCCTGAACGGACAAGGAGACTTCTCTTGTCTAAAAAAGATATCAAATATCTATCAAATAAAGATGGAATTAAAGGATTGACTCTAGTTCCACTTTCATTGTATAGTAAGGGTCGCCGTATTAAAGTCTCTGTAGCGGTAGCACGTGGAAAGAAAGTATATGATAAAAGAGAGTCTATCAAGAAGCGTGATTTAGATAGAGAAGAAAGAAGGGGTATGGGTAATTAATTAAGAATTAATAATTAAGACTTAGGAACTATATTCTTAATTCGTAATTATTAATTGATAATTAAAAATTTTCTTTGAAAATTTTTTAGGGGGATGATAGGCTTCGACAAGAGGAGTCGTCTTAAGTGTGCATGTAAAGTACTCAGGAATCTTTTAAAACTTCTTGGAAAAGACTAAGTGCAAACAAAGTCGCTTCAGTAAAATCACCATATGCTTTTGCATTCAGTGGTTTTGCTCCCGCTTTCGCCTAAACGGCCTGGCAGGTGTCTGCTCTATCGACATCCGATGAATAGAGTGGGCATAATATTATCGGGTTACGAACCTACAACAGCTTGATGTAGATTTCGACAATCAAGAGCTCGGTGTTTGTCTATTTTGTGTATTCTCTAGGACAAATATTTAAACCAAATGAATCCACTAAACATGTAGAGTCCCTTAAGATCTCTTTTTGCACGCGGGTTCGATTCCCGCCATCTCCACATCGTGGGTATTTGAGGTAGCAAAACTCTCAAATAACCTTATAGCACTTGGTGTTTGTGCGGTTTGATAAGGTTCATTTACAGAGAACAAAAGTTTCTCATCAAAAATGAAATAGAAAAGCTTGTGCTGTTCACTAATACTAAGATTAACCCATACAGAATATGGGCTTTTTAACATACCAAAGACTTTATCTATAGCGGTTCGATAAGGAATATCTAAATTTGTTCTTTCTGTAATATTATTTATTGATTCAATACTATCAATTTCAGTACTTATTGATTCGAGTTGACGTTCATATGCTCTTTTTAGGGTATTAGAGTGAGTAGAAAGAATTAGGGTTGTAATCTCATCTAATTTATTTTCAAGATTTATCTTTTGTATATTAGTTGTTAATTGTAATTTTCTTAAATTATCAATCTCTTCTTTCCAAACCTTATCAAATGTTTCTTGAATTAATGAGATACTATAATCTCCCAATTTTTCTTCTTTTAATATTTCTTCGAATTGATTTTGAATAATATCTACAGAGATAGATTTTTGAAAAATAGAACATTTTTTATTCTGGCAAAAATAATACGCATATCTTTTACTTCTTCCTTTACTCCAACAACCACTTACATGCCCAATCTTACAAGTACCACACCTCAACAAACCCCTTAGTGGAAAATCTGAAGACATATCTATTCTTACTTTCTGACCAGCATCAAATCTACTTAGTCTTTTTTGATTTGTTTCAAAAGTTTCTAATGAAATTATTCCTTTATGTTTTCCTTTGCGACGAGACACATCCCAAAGCAAATATTCTATATAACCAGCATAAAATGGGTCATTCAGAATAAGTGTTAATTTATCTATATATCTTTCTGGTTTTTGTTTGGTCCAAAATCCTTTCTCAACTAAAAATTTACAGACATCAACCTTATGAACAAAGTTACCATTTGCAAATCCTTCTAATGCAGGTTTAAGAATTTCAAGTCCTTCTTTTGTGGGAATACATATTTTGCCATGTTCTAAATTCTTAGTCATTTTATAACCTTTTTTACTTCCAAAAGCCCAGCAACCTAACTCAAGGCGAGCTTTCTGCTTTTGTATAACTTGTCTACGATTTTGTTTTCTATCTAATTCTGCTTTTCCAGCAAAAATTAATTCAGCAAACTCACCCTCTTCACTTTCATCAAAATTGTAATTTAAACATCGCAATGTCACATCTCTTTTTCTAAATTCAGCTCTTAGTTTTATATGAAAATATACATCACGAGCAAAACGAGATAAGTCATCAAAAATTACCAGGAATTTTTTATGTGGGTTGTTGTCTATATATTCCAATAATTCTCTCATTGCTGGTCTTTTCATAAAGTCTCCACCACCACTATAACTATCTGGAAATGTTTTTACATAATTAACTCCAATTGATTCTAAATCACTTTTACATCTACCTTCTTGGCTTTTTAACCCAGACCCATCGGTTTCTTGCCTCTTACTGGAAACTCTATTGTAAACAAGTCCCTCTCTGCCTTCATAAGGGTTATTTTTTTCATTTCTATCTAATGAGTTATTATATTGTTTTTTTGCTTTGCTCATTTAATAATTTCTCAATTTCTAATTTTATAATATTTCGACAAAATGGCTCAAGAAAATCTATCTTTTTTTGTCTTAATTCTTTTGACTTTTGAACACCAAAAGAGGGACAATGTGTAATAGACTCTTTGTTGCTACACGCAAAGCCATCACATTGCCCCTCTTTTGGTTCAAATATTATTGGGTCTATTAACTTTGCATGTAGCTCCTTCATTATATCACTATTAATTATTTTTAATCAATCCACCCCATCTTTTCAGAGATTTTCTTTAATGAAATAGCACTCTCAATTTCCCATTGCAATTTAAGTTTATTTT
>JBBQGF010000025.1:0-5582 GCA_038322745.1 Minisyncoccia bacterium
TGAAAACTATTTTAATCATAGGCCGAGAGAGATTTTAGGTGGTCATACTGCATTTGAGGTAAAGATGGAAGAGTGTGGTATTATTGTAGAATCATTAGAAGTTAATTTTCCGAAAGTTCGTATTGAGGGGTAAGGAGAGGAATATAAAACTATTAATATTATACAACAAATAAATACAATAATCTAATTTTATATTATTATAAATTATGTTCTGGTTTAAAATACTTTTTAGGTAAAATTGAGAAATAATCATCAATATATGGATGCATCATATCACAAGCAACAAATGCTATAACTACTTCCTTATCTTTATTCCTGTATTTATTTAAAGTTTTATTTTTCTTCATTTCTTTCAACATTTTTTCTATCATTGCAAGTTGCATTCCTGTTGATGGTCCAACAAATAAACCAAGACGAATCATTGCTAAACTTCTCTCGTATGCAGAAACAGCATCTATTGGGATAACTTTATCGACAATATCATACCAAGGTATTCCAAGCTTAAGTATTGCTTCATCTACTCGAGGCCCTGGTACAGAAGAACCTTTTTGAATTGATGAACCTGCAATATATATATTTTTATTTTTAGACTTTAAATATGAACCTGTTCCATAGATGGTACCAGCTGTTCCTATTGTTGAAGTAAAAATAGTAAGCTTATCTCCTAACTGAGCCCAGAGTTCTTTTGCCACATATTCTTCTGATGCTCCTGCGTTACCAACATTAGTATATTGATTTAAATTATGCCAACCTTTTCTTTTTCCAAGCTGTTTAGCTTCATACACACCACCTTTATTACTATGAACATCGGGACTACGTGGACCATGTGATATCAGTAAGTCTGCTCCTACTAATTTTAAAAGTCTTTTTTTGTGTTCTGGAACATCGGGGGTGATAATAGCGTGTAGATTAGGAATTCCAAAATGACGAGAAAGTATCGCGAGAGAAAGAACTGTATTTCCTGATGAATATTCAACCAAATGTTTAGTGGATTTAATTTCATCTTTTGTCATACCTTTAAGCATCTCCCATGACGGCATAGATTTTATATTACCTAGTGGGACAAACTGCATAAGTTTTACAAAGATTCTAACACCATCAGCAGAAAATTTATTTATAGATGAAGGCAATTCAACTATTGGTGTCATTCCAAGTGAACCAGGAGTAAGAAAATCTGTTATAGCATGAGCACCTTCGAAAACTTTTTTGCTGTTATTTTTATTCATATATGAATTAAATATAATTATTAATTTTCAATATTTTACTCCGTCAGAGCCGAAGGCCAGAATTGAACTGGCGACCTACGGTTTACGATACCATTGCTCTACCAACTGAGCTACTTCGGCTCTCGCGGGACAAATATTATCAATTTTACTAAAAATGATAGATATATAATAATAGCATTTTTATCTCATTTTGACATAATAACCATAAAATGGTAGATTTTTTATAAATAAATTTTAAGTTATGAAACTACAAAATTTGCTATTGAGTGTTAAAAACTCAATAGGCACTCAGCTCTTTCGAAGCTACTTTATCGATGACAATCAAGACGTTCTTTGTGATGGAGATTTATCCTGTGCTTATTTTATATCGTCAATCCTACTAATACATGGATTAATAGATAGAGCACATTTTACAGTCAGTGGAACTATATTCGCTATGCAAAATTCAGGATGGCATGAAATCAAAATTATTAAAGAAGGTTGTATTGTCGTTTGGGGTTCTGTTCATCAAAATGGCGCCGATCATAAACACTTAGGTGTATATATCGGTGAAGGCCAAGCTATTTCGAACAGAAGCTCCCTGGGAATGCCAGGAGAACATTCTTTGCACTATTCCGGTCTGGATAAAGATGGGAATAAGAAAAAAGCGCCAGTTTTAGCATATTACTGGCATCCATACCTTTCTTAAGGTAAAATGCTTGTATGAAAATACTCGCAGAATTTAATAAGAGATCACTATCTTTCGGTAACGAAAATATGGTCTCTTTTTTTTGTGTGTTTGGGAGAGATGGTATTACAGAAAATAAAATTGAGGGTGATTGGAAAACACCGATTGGAACCTTTTCTATTAGAAAAATATATTATAGAAGTGATAAAATATTTAAATTAGATACAAAGATAGAGTGTATATCTCTCACAAAAAAAGATATCTGGTGTGATGATTCTACTAAAGAAGAATATAATACTTTTACAAGATTACCTTTTGAGGGAAGTTATGAAAATCTATGGAGAGAAGATGATATGTATGATGTAATAATAGTACTAGGACATAATGATTCACCTGCTATAAAAGGGAGAGGTAGCGCTATTTTCATACATATTGCAAAAGAAAATATGAAATATACACAAGGATGTCTAGCTCTTAAAAAAGAAGACATAATGTCTTTAATAAAAGAAATTGATTCTAAAACAAAAATTATAATAACTCCATAAAGAAGTTTATTTTCTAGAGCCGTCAGTGAGAATCGACTATTACATAGTCAGGTGGTTTTATATTTCGTAAACTCAATATATAAAACCCTTCCGATTCTCACCGAAAATAAAGAAGTTTATTTTCTAGAGCCGTCAGTGAGAATCGGACTCACGGTCTCTGTCTTACCAAGACAGTGCTTTACCACTAAGCTATGACGGCTAATAAAACAAATTAATAATACTATACTCGTTTATTTTTTCAAACTATTTAATAATTCTAGGTAGAAGTGGATTAATATGAGTTGTAATCTCATAATTAATAGTATTTGTTATTTCAGCATATTCTTCTGCTGTTATTTTAGATTTACCTTGTTCTCCAAGAATGATAACTTCAGAATCAGGTGATACATCAGAGATATTGGAAACATTTACAACAAACATATTCATCGCAACTCGCCCTAATATTTTGGCATATTTACCATTTATTATAACCCTACCTTTATTTGAGACAGAACGTGTTAGACCATCAGCATAACCTTGTGGAATCACCGCAATCTTAGTTGTTTTTTTTGTTATATAAGAGAGACCATATCCGATAGGATAATTAGCAGGAAGAACTTTTACTTGTGCAACATGTGTAATCCATTTTATTATTGGTTTTAAAATTATTTTCTTTTTATTTAGATATTTCAGATGTTCACTTGGCCACATTCCATAAAGACCAATACCTAGACGAACAATACTGTGTTCACTATTTTTATTATCATAAACAAGAATTCCAGACGTAGCAGATATATGAGTTTTAATTTTATCAAATCCATTTAATTTAAAAATTTCTATACACTCATGATAAGTTTTTATTTGACGCTCAGCATGAGTAAAATTCATAGTATCTTCAATATTTGCAAAGTGTGAATATACCCCATCTATAATTATATTTTTTAGATTTTTCAATTCCTTTATAAAATTTTCTAGCTGATTCGGCATGATACCCTCTCTACCAAGATATGAATCTATAGCTATATGAACTTTGGTTTTAGTTTTAAGTTGTCCAGATATATAATTTATCTTTAAAAGATGAATTAAATCAAAAGCTGAAATTATAGCATCTAATTTTATAGCTTTATGGATGCCATTTTCATCCAAGTAACCAAATACTAAAATAGGTTTCTTTGTAACTATTCTTATCCTTTCAAGTTCTTCTATACTATCGACTTGAAAATAATCTGTAAAAGGATTTAAAATTTTTACTACTTCTTTATCTCCATGACCATAGGCATTAGATTTTACAACACTAACAATTTTAGTATTTTTGTTGATTAAATTTCTAAATTGCTTGATATTATAAATCAAATTTTCTTTTGAAATTTCTATATAAGTAAGAGGTAATTTTTTCATTATAGATAAAGTATAAACAGCTCTTATAATACTATATATTAGTGGTCCCTTCAACTATTGCAAAATTTATGATTTCGGGTTATTATAGACACTATTATAGACTAAGTAGAGAACAACTCCTCGATGGTGTTTATTTTGTTTTAATTTATATAGCGGGATAGAGAAATGGTATCTCGTAAGGCTCATAACCTTAAGACCTTGGTTCGATTCCAAGTCCCGCAACAATATAAAAAAAGTTGTGATTGAACGGTTGTTTTCATGGTATGTATTATACTTGAAAAAAGTATGGAATATGTTATATTCTAATAACAATTAGATATATGTCGATGTAGCTCATCTGGTTAGAGCGCGGGACTCATAAGCCCGAGGTAGGAGGTTCAAGTCCTCCCATCGACACAGTCGTGGAGCAAGCAAACTGCTTTGCTTGCGGGAGGAATTGAAAGGCTTTTCTTTATTAGAATAATAGAAAAGCACATGCCGATGTAATCGGAAGGTACTCCCGTCGACACAAATAAATAGATATTTTTTCTATTTTATGTTATGTTAGTAAGGTATTTCAAGAAGAAATAATTTGCGGTCGTAGCTCAACTCAATTAGAATATAGCGAGTACTCGCCTTGGCGAACTTATATAAATTACTTGATAGAGTATGTATTAAAATAGAAATTTGCGGTCGTAGCTCAACTGGTTAGAGCACTCGCCTGTCACGTGAGAGGTTGCCGGTTCAAGTCCGGTCGACCGCGCAAGACTGGACACACTTCGAAAGAAGTGTGTTTTGTTTTACCCTGTATGGGTTTCTCCAGTTCCAACCGACTTATTTCACTTTCTACGGCTTTTCGTTTTTCTGCTATCGGTTCTAGCCAAATACACTTAGAAATCAAGAGCTTTTCATCTTTTATACTGTGGTTCCCACCGAGTTCCATAAGTATGCCTTTCTTCTCCTCTAAGGTCGTTTTTGGGTCATCAAACTTGGCCTTGGCTGTATGTGCAAAGTTGAATACTTCTTCTGTGTGCTGTATCCAGTGATTAGCCCTCGTCTGTGTTTCAGATATCTTTTGTTTTAGGATAACTATTCTGTCACTCAACTCTTTCTTTCTCGAGCCATATTGCTCGTCATTAATAAGTTCACGCATGCGCATCGTTATAAGGCTGTCTAGCTCTCTCTGGGATGTCTCTAGGGCGCTTAGCTGTGACTTGTAAATAGCTTCTCGTCCCACTACTTCTTCGGAGTGCTCATCTTGGAGAATCCGCAAAGCCCAATCTCGGAACTTCTCTGAAATCGTGTATTTATCCAACTCTGCTCGTATCATATCTTCCATTGTTTCTAAGGGAATATATGCGCGTTGCTTACACTTATTTTTTACTCCATTTTTACGATGAGAGCAATAATAGAAAGTGTAGTCCTTCAGTTCATTTGTAGCTTTAACAAGTTTGGTTTTTGTGCAAGCAGTTACGCCACTACCGCATTCAGCACAGAGCATTATTCCTGTATAAGCAAATTCATGGGTCTTTTTTCTTGGCTTACCAGATTTTCCAAGAAGCATTTGAACTTTATCAAACTCATCGGTTGTTATCATCGGCTCGTGTTTACCATTACTTAAACCATCTCTATATAGAAACATTCCAGTATAAAAGATATTTGTAAAAATACCGTACATTGTGCTTTTGTTAATTGGATTACCACCACGATGCCTAGTCTTGCGTGTTCGCATGCCCCAATCTTCATTCATTACTTTTAGAAGTTTTGGAATTGTATATTCCCCACTCA
>JBBQGF010000026.1:0-4760 GCA_038322745.1 Minisyncoccia bacterium
GAAAAGGTATACTGTCCTCGTAGAGGAAGATATCCTCCATCGCCCGCACCTTTAAATAAACCATAATTCACAATGGCAATTTTTGTTGCCAAATGAAGTAACGGAACTATTTTTGAATATTTGATATAATATAGCAATGAAAATAGAACAAATATTAAATACAAACACATCAGAAACTCCAAAGGATGTTGAAGCTAATCAACTAACAGTTCCTGTTGCAGTTCCTAGTGTAGAAGATGAGCAAAAAAAAGCTGAAGAAAAAGAAAAAAAGGAGTTAGAAAATAATAAAGAAATTGGAGCCGTGAGAGAGGATATAATGAAACAATTTGAAAATAAGGAAGGATATGCCGAAGGACATATTATGAATCCAAAAATGCTTGATAAAATTGCTCAACTTGAAGCAATTAATCCTGTTACATTAGAATTTAACCAAGAACGTTATGATGATTATATTAACGATAGAGATAATAATGGAAAATGTACTGTTGTAGAAATTCAGAAAAAATTAAAAGAAATTATTGAAAGGGGAGATGAAGATGAAATAAAGGATGCTTATTATAATTCTGAAGTTATCCAAGGTAAAGGTGGATATAATCGATACCCCGTTAATGAGGATACTGGTGAAGTTTTTTTATCGAGAGGTCGTTCTAACACTACTGGTACTCCAGCATATAAAGCAAAACTTGCTCAAAAAGCTAAAGAATTAGGATTGAAAATTGAAGGAGAATAATTGTTCTATTATTTAATAGGTTATATATTTTTATCTCTAAAACCATAAAAGATAAGTAAAATAACAATTATATTCATACTAAATTCATTAAGTTAAACCCTTCAAATACAGCATTCCACCTTATAACCATATTTTCTATAGTGTTCCATTCCAGAACCTCATCGCCCGTATATTAAAAAACTAGAAAATTTCTAGTTTTTTAATATACGGGCGATAGCAAGCCATCTGCATGGCTTGTGTGGAGGAATCGAAAGATTGGTGTTGTTTGTTTACAAACCACCAATCACGCGCCGTTGGCGAGATTATCCTCCATCGCCTGTAAAAATTCTCGAGGAGAAATATTAATTTCTCCGAGTGATTTATTTGCATGGCAGATGGAGAAATCGAAAAGCTTTTCGTTTTCCGATTTTAATCGGAACGAAAAGGTCTACTGGTCATGTAATGACCGATAAGCGTACTCGCGGTTCTCCATATAATTTGAATACTCCTAAATAAAAGTGTTTCCATCCTCCCAAATTAAAAAGGAGTCTTTACGACTCCTTTGTTTATGGTTCAATACCTACGAGTATTCTTTTATTTATTTCATCCATAAAGAAAACTTCAATTTCATTTACGATTTTCTTGTATTGAAAATCAGAAATTCTTTCTTCTTCTTTTAGAAAATTTAAATAATGATTTGGCAATTTATAAATTGCCGTTATATGTGAAGGAATTGATCTTTCTTCATTTTCAGAATCAAGAATAAAACCATGTTTTGGAAGCAATCCGCAATTACACGGAAAAAAGGAAAATCTACTTGGTTGGTTTGTTTCCATCTTATTTTTTTTAAAAAGTTAGAAAAAATATTTATTTTAAATTTTACTCTTTATTGATTTATTGTCAATAAAAATGTTTTTACTTCGTTTTCAATTTTTTGTCTATCTAATTTTTCCAGTGGATTTATCCAAATGATACTTTTATCTCTTTTAAACCATGTCTTTTGGCGTTTAGCATAATGCCATGTTTCAGTATTTATTTTTTCTATCATTTCTTCTTTACTTATTTTACTTTGTAAATATAGTGCTCCGTATCTATATTCAAGCCCTAAATCCTCTAGTCTTTTCCAAGATACACCATTTTCATGTAAGTCTTTAATTTCTTTAACCATACCTTTCTTTATTCGAGTAAGTAGTCTAATATTTATTTTTTCTTTTAAAGATTCATCAGGTAGAATAAGTCCTATTTTTAAAGTATTAAAATCTTTATCAGATATGTCATTTATAGAGGGAACTTTCCCCAGAGCTTCAGCAATTTCTATTGCTCTTATTAAACGCACTTTATTATTTTTATCAATTGTGATTGCTCTCTCTGGGTCTAATTTTTCTAGATATAAATTCAGCGCTACTTCATCAAGTTGGTAAAGTTTTTCGCGAAGCTTTTGATTTGGAGGAACCGTAGGATAATTTATATTATTTATTACAGTATCAATATAGAAACCCGTCCCACCACAAAAAATTGGAATCTTTTTTCTTTTTATAATTTCATTTATTTTTTTATCAGCTAATTTTTTATAATCTGAAACTGAAAAAACCTTTTTAGGGGATACTACATCGAGTAAATGATGAGGAATATCCCTCATTTCTTTTTTAGTAATTTTCCCTGTACCTAAATCCATACCTTTATACACCTGTCTAGAATCAGCAGAAATAATCTCACCATCTATAATTTTAGCAATATCTACTGCAAAATCACTCTTTCCTGTAGAAGTTTGTCCTAATATAACTATAATTTTATCTTTCTGCATAAAATAGATTATACCTCATATGTTTGATATAATACACGAATATTATTATTAATAACAAATATCCCATATATATAATTAAAATATGATTGGAATAATTCTTGCAACACTCGGCACTTTTTTTGATGAAATATCTGCTTCGTTCGGTAAATTAGCTGTTTCAAGTAATAAAGAAAATATATATACTTTTGGTTTTTTAAATAACTTTTGGATGTTAGTTATATTTGTGATTTTTGCTTTAGTAAATCAAAACTTTATTTTTAGTCCAGAATCTATACCTCTTTTTTTTTATTAATAGTATTAGAAATTGCACAAGTATATTCTTCACTTCATGCGATAGTTGAGGCTGATCGTAGTACAAGTGGTTTTTTAATGATTATTACTATCCCATTATTACTTCTTGTGGATTTGTTTCTTGGTTATGATATAGGATTATTTAGTTTGATTGGAATTATAATTATAACAATCGGACTTATTATCCTTCTAATAAATCATGGGCTTAATAAAAAAGGAATAGAATATGTGTTATTTTCTTCTATTAATGCCGTAGCAACAATTTCAATCTATAAATATTGTATAACCCATTATAATTCAGTATCAGCTCAACAAATAATATCATTATTTTTTATACTAATTTTTTTATTTATAATGGCAATGTATAAATCAAAAGATAATCCTTTCAAATCTATTCTTAAAAAAGAATTCTTTATTCAATCATTTAGTATGGGTATGGGTAGTGCGATTATTAGTTTTGCATATATCTTTGCACCTGCATCAATCATAACTGGAGCAAAGAGAGCGGCATCTATTTTATGGACAATTGTTTCAGGTAATCATTATTTTCATGAAAAAAATATATTACTGAAAATAATATCATTAATCCTTATTGTTATAGGTTTAGCATTTTTAGCTTACAATTAATCTGAATTCGCACAAAAATTACTTATTTGCTATAATAGCCTCATGTCAATAAAATCATTCATCACAAAAAAAGCATTACAAATGAAGGGTGTTTCATCTGAGCAAGCAGAGAAAATAGCAAAAGAATTAGAAAATAATCCCGAAATAGCAGAAAGTTTAAAAGCTCTCGAATCAAATAAAGAAGTAAAAGAATTATTTGAAAATATACAAAAAGAAGTAGAGGAAAAGAAGAAGTCAGGAACTCCTGAAATATATGCTTCAGTATTAGTTATGAAGAAATATCAAGCTCAAATAACAAAGCATCGTGCTATTTTAGAGCCCATAATGCGTTTAATGCAAAAGTAATTATTATTAATAATTTTAAATTTTATGTCAATAAATTGGGATGAAACATATACAATAGGAGTAAAAGAAATAGATGAACAACATCATCATTTTGTATCTATTTTAAATAAACTTTATGAGTATATTAATTTAGGCAAGAAAAAAGAGGAAATGTCTGCGATTCTAGGAGAATTAATAATGCATACAGAACTCCATTTTGCTACAGAAGAAAAATATTTTGATGAATTTAATTATGAATTAAAAGATGAACATAAAGCTCTCCATAAAGATTTAAAAGAAAAAGTATTAGAATTTCATAAACAATTTTTATCAGGTGAAAAAGATATAACTTTAGAATTGTTAGATTTCTTAGAAAATTGGCTTCTCGACCATATGGCAAATCAAGACAAAAAATATATTAAATGTTTCCATGATCATGGATTATCTTAATAAAAAAAATACACTCCATTTGGAGTGTATTTTTTTATTAAGATTTATTTTTGATAAACTCTGCATATTCATGATCCGCTTTCCCGATATGCTCAATCCACCAACTACCAATAAAATTTTCTATTTCTGTAACGATAATATCTTTTGGAGTATTATTTTTTATTTTTTCTTTGAATTCCTCATAGTGTTTAATAAAATCTTTATGCATTAAATCATGCTCTACTATTTTAGGATAACCATTTGCGAGCATGTATTCATCTTCAAATTTTAAATGCTCATTGATATAACTATCAAAGAATGATAATGAAGATTGTATCGCTTCATCATTATTACCATTAATAAAATTACCTAAAACTACATTTACTTGATTTAATAATTTTTTATGTTGATTGTCTATTATTTCATTATTTACGGACATTTCATCTGTCCATTCAAATTTATATTCCATATAATTTATGTTTTAATTAATAATCTCTTAGATTTTAATTTTAACAAACCATTAAATAATAGCAATAATTTTGAGTTTAATTTACATTTCCTTTTTTAATTATTTTA
>JBBQGF010000027.1:0-4105 GCA_038322745.1 Minisyncoccia bacterium
GGTTAGCACTTTTGATTGGTTCTCAGTTTTTCTTTATTAAATCAAATACAAATTTAATTTTAAATGGAGTAACTTTTATTGGGGTTGTGATTTTTGGATATATTCTCATCCAATCAGTTAAAAAGGAAGTTGAGCAAAGGGGAAAACTTCAGGTTTTGACAGAAGAGCTTTCGGAGGCAAATGAGAAACTGAAAGGTCTTGATAAACTAAAATCAGAATTCGTTTCTCTTGCTTCGCATCAACTTCGTAGTCCTCTTACTGCTATGAAGGGTTATACTTCGATGCTGATAGAAGGGGATTATGGCGATATAAATCCGGAAGCTAAAGATGCCTTAAGTCGAATTTTTGAATCAAGTCAAAATTTGATGAAGATAGTTGAGGATTTGCTTAATGTTACAAAGATTGAGCAAGGTGGTATGAAGTATGAAATGGTCCCTTTTGATCTGTCTGAGGTAGCAAGTAATATGGTTAAGGATTTATCTATCACAGCTAATAACAAAGGACTCAAATTAAATTTTAAAAATGAATGTGAAGGGGATATCTGTATGGTAAATGGAGATAAAGAAAAAATTCGTCAGGTTGTTTTAAACTTTATTGATAATTCATTAAAATATACAAAAGAAGGGGGAGTGAATGTGACAGTAAAAAATGTTGGTGATAAAGTAGTATTTTCAGTCAGTGATACAGGTATGGGAATGACTCAAGAAATCAAAGATACTCTATTTCAGAAATTTGCTCGTGGCGAAGGTGCTCGGATGAATACAACTGGCTCAGGGCTAGGATTGTATCTTACAAAAGAAATCACAGAAGCTCATGGTGGCCGTGTCTGGGTAGAATCAGAGGGTCCAGGTAAAGGTTCACAATTCTATATGGAACTGAACGCTATTAAATAACACAACATAAAATCTCCCACATGTCCGACATGTGGGAGATTTTAATTTATCTAGTTTTAGATTTTCGATATCTCGTATCCTTGTCCCATATCTTTTACCTCATAGCCAAGATTTTTTATTTGGTCTCTTAATTCGTCACTTTTAGACCAATCCCTGTTTGTCCGAGCGATAATTCTTTCTTCTGCAATTCTTTTAACTTCTTCAGGTATGATATCTTTTCCTATTTTATCAAACCCTAAACCAAGAACTTTATCAAAATCAAGTAAAGTAGCAAGTTTATCAGCATTTGAAATACCATATTTAAATACTTCATTTACTGTTGCAAGAGCTTTTGATATATTTAAATCATCATTTATATTATCAAGAAATCTCTCTTTTAATTCTCCGTTTACATCTCCAATATCATTACCTAAAATTTTTATTTTATTAATTAAACCAATATATCCATTATTAGCAGAAGTAACTATATCATTATTCCACTCCATTTGTTTTCTGTAATGAACACTAAATGTTGCAAAACGATATACGAGAGGACTAATACCTTTGTCTATAAATTCACTTTGAAGAGTTAAAAAATTACCAGAACTTTTTGCCATTTTTTCTCCATCTTTTAAATTCAGAAATTCACCATGCATCCAATAATTTACCCATGGCTTTTTGTCAGTATATGCTTCTGATTGTGCTAATTCATTTGTATGATGTAAATTAATAAAATCAACACCACCACAATGTATATCAAAGTGTTCACCTAGGTATTTGATACTCATTGCAGAACACTCTATATGCCATCCGGGGAAACCAATACCCCAAGGACTTTCCCATTCCATCTGTCTTTTTGAATTCTCTGGAGAGAATTTCCATAATGCAAAATCTGAAGCATTTAACTTTTCTTGATTTACTTCAACTCTAGCACCTTCATGAAGTGCTTCTAGATTTTGATGAGAAAGTTTTGTATATTCTGGGACTTTAGATGTATTAAAATATATACCATCACTTATTTTATAAGTAAAACCTTTTTTTTCTAATACTTCTATCATCTCAATTTGTTCATCAATATTGTCAGTTGCTTTACAAAAAATATTTGGATAAACGATATTGAGATTATTTAAATCATCTTTAAATTTATTTGTATAAAATTCTGCTATTTCATATGCAGTTTTATTTTCTTTTATTGCCTCTTTTTCCATCTTATCTTCACCCATGTCTCTATCACCGGTTAGGTGACCAACATCAGTAATATTCATAACATGTTTAATCTTGTAATTATTATAGGCAAGAATCCTTTTTAAAATATCTTCAAATATGTATGTACGCAAATTACCTAGATGAGTATAGTTATAGACAGTAGGGCCACAGGTATATAAACCAACCATATTTTCATCGATTGGTTTAAATTCTTCTTTTTCTCTATTTAATGTGTTATATATTTTTAGAGCCATTTTTTGCTTTTTATATAAATAAAAGTCATTAGACTAGTGACCATCATAAGAAGTAACACCAATATATACATTCTATCATTATCTGCTTTCAAAAACTTACTATTAATAACAAAAATGTTTGAAATAACTGTAATAGGGGAAATTAGAAAGGTGATTATAGTCAAAACCTTCATTGTTTCTTTTGTTTTATTTGCTAATAGAGAGTCATTTGTATCACGAAGGTCATCTAATATTTCTTTATGACTATCTAATGTTGATTGTGTTTTATTATATTCACTTATAATAGCTGATATATAATATCCAAATTTATCACCGAAGAAATGTTTTCCAGCAAGCTCAAATGAGCCGAGTACTTCCTTGTGAAATCTAATAGCTTGTCTAAAATCTAATAATGTTCTATTAATATTTGAAATAGTAGCAACCATTTTACCCTCAGTTCCCTCAAATATTTTTTTCTCAACATCTTTTAATAAAGAATTAACAGTATTTAATTGTTGTCTGGAGTGTACATAAAGAGACTTTATAAGATGAAAGAATAGGAATCCTGCATGGTCAACATCCATTCTTTTCTCAAGAATAGCATCAACTTCAAAAGTTTTAGAAAATTCATGAAGAGAATCTATAGGTTCATAATGCGTAGTTATTATAAATTCTTTACCTATTATGAAATCTATTTCTTGTTCTATACTTTTACTTCCACTATGTGATACTTGTGGAAAATGTAATATGAGATAAATAAAATTAGGATAAAGGTCAACTTTTGACTGCAAACTTAAATTCTTCATTTCTTCTCCTACTGTTGGTAGAATTGAGTATTCTTCCATTACATGCAATAATTCATTTTCAGTTGGAGATTCTAAATCAACCCAAGTTAAACCTTTATAAGTATATTTTGAAATCATATTTGTCTATTATACCTTTTAGAAATATTTTTTCAAAATATTTAAGGATAATTCCTTTAAAAACAGATTATGATTAATAGGGCTTGCTTTTTCCGAAACTTTTGTGTATTATATGGGCTGTAGAAAAACTTTCAATTAAGGCTTTCTATATAACAATATAAACATATGGCTACAGTAAAAAAGACAACAAAAAAGGAAAAAGTAGAAGTTACAGAATTTGCTGTAATTCTTACAGGTGGTAAGCAGTACAAAGTCGCAGTTGGAGATGTCTTAAAAGTTGAAAAACTTGATGGAGAATTCACACTTGGTGATAAAATTGTTTTTGATAAGGTTTTACTTGTAGATAACGGTAAAGATACAACAATAGGAACACCTTATATAGTTGGCGCTACAGTAGAATCACTATTCCAAAAATTAGGAAAGCGTCCAACAGTTAATGTTGTAAAATACAAACAAAAAAGTAGATATTTAAAGAAAAATGGTCACCGTCAGCCATTCATCGAAGTAAAGATTTCAGCAATCAAATAAATAAATTAATAAAAAGTGGAGCAAGATTACTTGCTCCACTTTTTATTTTCATTATGGTATAATATTTATATATTTGTTTTGTTGTAATATTATTATTAATCATTTTTAACTCAATCACAATGAAAAATTTAACAAAAATCTCATTATTCATCTTTACTGCCATTTTAGTTTTAGGTTTCTCAAATAGTGCTTCAGCTGATCCAACAGTTTCTGTTACGGCAAATGGAGTCAATCCTTTAACTGTCCCTTCTGGAACTTCTGTGATAATTAAATGGAGTTCAACAAATGCAACTAGTTGTAGTTGTAAATATGGTCCACTAGGTAAAAGTTGTGGTACTAGTAC
>JBBQGF010000028.1:0-3871 GCA_038322745.1 Minisyncoccia bacterium
TTCATTGCTATATTATATCAAATATTCAAAAATAGTTCCGTTACTTCATTTGGCAACAAAAATTGCCATTGTGAATTATGGTTTATTTAAAGGTGCGGGCGATGGAGGATATCTTCCTCTACGAGGACAGTATACCTTTTCTACTTTTTCAAATTAGTAAATTTTAAAAAGACAGAAAAGCTTTTCGATTCCTCCACGCACATAAAGCAGTTTATGTGCTATCGCCGTTTTATAACTAAGTTATAAAACAGACTGCGGGCGATGGAGGAATCGAACCCCCACCAAAGGTTTTGGAGACCTTCGTTCTACCACTAAACTAATCGCCCAGTTGTATATTTATACCTTTATATGGGTATTTTTGCAAATAAAAAATCCCCAAATGGGGGATTTTTTATTTTTTTACTTCTTTGTGTTTAGTGTTAACTTTGCACCATTTACAGAATTTCTTAAGCTCAATCTTTTTAGTGACGAGTTTTTTGTTCTTGCTTGACCAGTAGTTAATGCGTTTGCATTTAGTACAGCCTAATTTAAAAAGTCTATCTTGTGACATGTTTGGATAATACTATAAAACACTATAAAAAGCAACTATTATGTTGAAATATCATAAAATTCTGGTATACTGTGGCAGTTAGATGAATAAAGGCCAGAGTGATGAAATTGGTAACCATGCTCGACTCAAAATCGGGTGTCGCAAGACTTGAGGGTTCGAGTCCCTCCTCTGGCACTTGAAAAATAATAACTTAAAAAAATAAAAAAGTTATTGCATACATAATAGGAGCTTCTTTAGGTGATGGAAATTTATCAAATCCTAATGGAAGAGCTATCAGACTTAGAATAACTTGTGACAAAAAATATCCCAAGTTAATTAAATATATTCAAAACAAAATAAAAATTACTTTTCCTGAAAATAAGGTTTCTTTGGTAGATAGAATCTACGCAATAGATATAAGTTGTTATTCAAATAAATGGGAGGAATTATTAGGATGGAAAGCAAAAAGTGGTTCAAAAATTAAACAAAAAGTAGGTGTTCCTGTTTGGATAAAAGAAAATATTTCATATACAAAAGAATGCTTGCGCGGATTATTCCAAACTGATGGATCTATATATTTAGATAGAGGATATAAAATGGTGAATTTTACTTCTGCCGATTATACTCTAATTGAAGATGTGAAATCAATACTTGAAAAAATTGGTTTTCAAACAAAAATAAGAACATCTTATAATAAAACAAAAAACCATACGAAATACGTGATCAGAATATCAAAAAATGTAGAAATTTTTATTAAGAAAATAAACCTTTGGAAATCTTAATAGTAATTACATCATCTCGGGTTCTTGTTCCAATATAATACCAAATTTATCTAATACTATTTTAATTATTTCATCTCGAGCTTTCATCACATCTTTTTGAGTGGCATCTCCTTCATTTATTAAAACTAAAGCGTTTTTATTATAGACAGAAACTTTACCAAACGACTTCCCTTTTAATCCTGCGTTTTCAATCAACCAACCTGCAGGAACTTTTATATGAGTTTCATCAATAGGGAAAAATTTTGCGTTCGGATATTCTTTATTAATTTTTTCAGCAACTTCGTTTTCGACTATTGGATTTTTGAAAAATGAGCCGACATTTGGTATCTCTTCAGGATTCGGTAATTTTTCCTTTCTTATATAGATAATAGCATCCCTGATTTGTATTAGTGTTGGATACTCTATTTTCCTATCTACAAAATATTTTAATACTCCTGGATAATTTGGAATAAGTGGTACAGATTTTGCTAATCTAAAAATAACTGAAGTTATTATATATTTTCCTTTTACTTCATTTTTAAAAATACTATCTCTATACCCAAACTTACAATCAGCATTTGAAAATACTTTTATTTTACTTTCTATTATATCAAAAACTTCTACTTCTAAGATAGTATCTTTAACTTCGGCTCCATAAGCACCTACATTTTGTACAGGAGTAGCTCCAACTGTCCCTGGAATTGCAGATAATGATTCTAATCCAGAAATCCCCAATAATACAGTCTTCTCTACAATTTTATCCCAAATCTCTCCAGCTCCTATTTTAATATCTATATGAGTATTTGTTTCATTGATAACATTAAATCCTTTTATTTCAATTTTTATAGCCAATACATCTAATACTCCATCCGAAAAAATAATATTTGAACCACCACCTAAAATGAAAATTTTTGTTTTTAATTCATTCTGAGTTATTTTACAAAGAGATTCTAGCTCATCAATAGAAGTAACTTTAGCAAAATATCGGAATTGCCCTCCCACCTTTAGAGTACAGTAATCTTTTATATTTACATTTTCCTCTATTTTTAACATACTTGCATTATATCATATATGAGATATAATACAATCATATGAAAAAACAAACAGAGCAACAAAAGATTGGATTTTTTATAAAAGAATTACGTGAACGTCGAGGTATGACTCAAGGCGCATTTGCAGAAGCTCTCAATACTTCTCAAAGCTCTATCCCCCGTATGGAGAAAGGTGAGCAGAACTTTACTACAGAATTACTATCTAAAATAAGTTCAGTGCTTGAACATCAAATAGTATCCATAAATAGCTCCATAGATTTTCAGATAACTGGTGGTAAAAAACTACATGGAACTATTGCAACAAATTATTCTAAAAATGGTGCTGTTGGTCTTCTATGTGCTTCCCTACTCAACAAAGGTAAAACGACTCTTCATGGTATCGCTCGTATTGAAGAAGTAAATCGTGTTATAGAAATTTTAGAAAGTATTGGTGTTTCTGTAAAATGGATTGATAAAAATTCTGTTCTTATAATTCCCCCAACAGAATTTAAAATGGATAAGATAAATATTGAATCTGCTATTCGAACTCGTTCTGTTATTATGCTCATTGGCCCACTTATACATATACTTCCATCTTTTTCTATTCCCCATGTATCAGGATGTAAACTAGGTAAGCGTACAATATCAGCACACACATACGCACTAGAAGACTTGGGTGTAAAAATTAAAACAACAAATAATAGTTATGAAATAAGTTCAAAAAAACTTAAACCAGCTGATATTGTAATGTATGAAGCTGGAGACACTGCTTGTGAAAATATACTTGCTGCTGCTGCAAAAATAGATGGAGTAACAACTATTTCATTTGCAAGTGCAAACTATATGGTTCAAGAAATTTGTTTCTTTCTTGAAAAACTGGGAGTAAAAATTGATGGCATCGGAACAAGTACTCTAACAGTTCATGGAATCAAGGAAATAAATATTGATATTGAATATCACAATAGTGAGGATCCTATCGAATCTATGATGTTTATATCTGCAGCAGTAGCAACTGATTCAGAACTTATCATTGAACGTTGTCCCATAGACTTCTTATCTCTAGAGCTTGAAAAATTAAAGAGGATGGGTTTGAAATATAAAATACTTAAAAAGTATCAATCATACAATGGTCATACCAACCTTATTGATTTAAAGATTATGCCTTCAAAACTAAAAGCTCTTGAAGACAAAATCCATGCAAATCCTTATCCAGGAATAAATATGGATAATCTTCCTTTCTTTGTTCCTATTGCAATAAAGGCTAAAGGCCAGACAATGATTCATGATTGGTCATATGAAAACCGTGCAATATATTTTGCTGAATTAAACCGATTAGGTGCAAATATTACTCTTGCTGACCCACACCGTGTTTACATACAAGGTGGAACACCACTTAAATCAGCTCAAGTAGTTTGCCCTCCTGCACTCCGTCCTGCAATGATAATCCTCATAGGGATGCTTGGATCGACAGGTACATCAATCCTCCGTAATGTCTATATGATAAATCGTGGATATGAAGAAATAGCTGAGAGATTAAATCGTATTGGTGC
>JBBQGF010000029.1:0-3788 GCA_038322745.1 Minisyncoccia bacterium
AGTTTTTTGTTTATATTGGGTTGGTCATTAATCATATATATAAAATATAGCATTATTTATAATTTAATTCAAAAAATATCAAATACATAATACTTGTATTAGTATGAGTTATTTACAATCTATCTATATAATTTTTTATAAGGATAGATTTCCATTTGCTTTTAGAGTATTAACTCTCTTTGTATATTTTTTATTTTTATATTGGAAATATCCAGCTATCGCTATCATTTGAGCATTATCCCCAGTAAGAGTTTTTGATGGGAAGTAAACCTTTGTTTTTGAGTAAGGTCTTGCCTTACTCAAATTTTTATTTATCTCATTAATTTTATTTTGTATTTGCTCTTGTAAATAAGAGTTTGCCGAAACACCACCCCCAACTATAAGTGTTTTTATTTTGTATTCTTTAATGGCTTTAATAGTTTTATGTACCAGTACTTCAATAGCTGAATCTTCAAATTCTCTTGCTATTTCTCTTTTCATATTGTCATTTAATTTTCCTAAATTACGAATCATATATAATACTGCTGTTTTTAATCCTGAAAATGAAAAATCATAATCTTTTGTATAAATCATCGGACGAGGAAGTTTTATAAGTGGAAGTGGATTGTTTAAATTTTCATGGTCTGACTGAGCTTCTGTCTTTGAAAAAGAATGAATAGGTGAGGATATCTGAGGACCTGAAAATTCAGTCATATCGCTGTAGCTATTCCGCTCTTCTTTTGCCAATCTTGATATTTCTGGTCCTCCAGGATATGGAAGTCCGAGCATACGAGCAACTTTATCAAAAGCCTCACCAACAGCATCGTCACGAGTTTGACCTATCTTTTTATATTTCATCCAATCTTTTATTAATATAAGTTCTGTATGACCTCCAGATACAAGAAGTGAAAGAGCTGGGAATAATGATTCAGTATTTTTAACATTAAAAGATTTTCCTTTTTTAGGAAATATAGAAAATATATGACCCTCCATATGATTTACAGGAACAAGTGGAATATCCCAAAGTACACTCAGTGCTTTTGCAAAACTAATTCCTACCCAAAGAGCAGGTACGAGTCCTGGACCTGTTGTTATTGCGATTGCATCGATATCTGGTTTTTTGATTTTAATTAATTTATCAACAAAATTCTCACGAAGAAATTCTTCTCTTTCTAATATCTTCAATATTTTGTTTTTTTCTTTAGTTTTTAATTCATCATTTTTATCCAAAAGATTATTTATTTGTTTAGGCTTAACTTTTAATTTATAAAGTTTGGCCTCTTTTAAAACTTTAATGAGTATAGGTAATATATTCTTATCATGTTCGCGTTTCGCCATCATTGGAAAGACCCCGCCGTACTGTGTATGTAGTGCAATCTGAGAAGAAAGCTCATTTCCAAGTATTTTGAAATGATGCCCTTTAGTATCGCTTTTTACCTTCATCAATGATATTGCTGTCTCATCACATGAAGTCTCTATAGATAATATCTTCATAAAAATACTATATCATAAGGGTTTTTATTTGACTATTTTTTATGATAGAATAATTATATGGATAAAAAGCATATAATCACAATTGCAGGCAAGCTTGGAAGTGGTAAATCTTCTACAGCTAAAAAAGTTGCCGAAATTTTAGGATATGAGCATCGTTCTACTGGAGATTTTTTTAGATCAATCGCAAAAGAAAGAGGAGTTTCTACTATTGAATTAAATAAACTTGCTGAAAAAGATATGTCTATCGATAGAGAAGCTGATAATAGAAATATTGAAATTGGTAAAATGGAAAATATTGTTTTAGATTCTCGTCTCGCTTTTTATTTCATACCTAATTCTTTTAAAGTATTTTTGGAACTTAATCCTGTAATTGCTTCTAAAAGAATTTTAGAAGATAAAAATAATAATTTAAATAGAAACAATGAAACTTCAAGTTTTTTTAATACAGAAGAACAAATTTTGAATTCAATTTCAGAAAGATTATTACTTGAAAAAAATAGATACAGAGAAATTTATGGTATTGAAGATAACACAGCGCATTCAAATTTTGATTTAATAATTGATACAGAAAAAACTTCACTAGAAGAAGTTTCAAAAAAAGTTATTGAAGAATATAATAATTGGTTAAATAAATAGGATGAAAATATTAAATGACATACTAGAGGGAATACCAATATCAAATCTTCATGGGAACATAGACACGCCTGTTTCTTCAGTTTCTCTTAATTCAAATATAATTGAATTAAATTCGCTTTTTGTTGCTATCTCTGGAAATGTAGTAGATGGTCATGATTTTATAATTGATTGTATAGATAAAGGTGCTACGGTTATAGTGCATGAAAAAGACATCGAATGGTATAACGACGGGGTAACTTATATAAAAGTTCCAGATACACATGAAGCTATTGGTATAATTGCAAGTAATTTCTATGGCAATCCATCCAATCATCTTAAATTGGTTGGTATTACTGGAACAAATGGTAAAACCACTACAGCAACATTGCTTCACCAATTATTTCGTGAATTAGGTCATAAGGCAGGTATGATAGGAACAGTTGTAAATAAAATAAATGATAAATCTTTTGAAGCTAGCCGAACTACTCCCGACCCAGTAACTTTAAATCAATTAATTGCTGATATGGTAGATGATGGATGTGAATATTGTTTTATGGAAGTCTCATCTCATTCTGTTTCAGAAAAGAGAATAGCAGGGCTATCATTTGTTGGAGGGACATTTACGAATCTCACACTTGATCATTTAGATTATCACAAGACTATAGAAAATTACCGTGATGCTAAAAAAGAATTCTTCAATATTTTGCCAGCTAATGGTTTTGCCCTTGCAAATATAGATGACCCATATGGAGAATATATGGTAAGTCCAATTAAAGCCAAAAAATATACATACAGTTTAAAAGGTGAAGCAGATTTTAATGAAAGATTAGAAACTAAATTAATTGGTGAATTTAATGCATATAATATTTTAGGTATTTATGGTGTAGCTGTACTTTTAGGAAAAGATAAAAATAAAGTAAAAGATATTATAAAAAATCTGGAAGCAGTTCCCGGGAGATTCCAATATATAAAAGGAATAGAAAGTGGAGTGACTGGTATTGTTGATTATGCTCATACTCCAGATGCACTTGAAAATGTTTTAAAAACCGCAAATAAAATTAAAGGTAAAGGAAGATTAATTTCTATCATTGGATGTGGAGGAGACAGAGATAAAAGTAAACGCCCAATAATGGCTAAAATTGGTTATGATTTGAGTGATGTTTTAGTTATGACCTCAGATAATCCTCGGACTGAATTACCAGATGATATATTAGAAGATATGAAAAAAGGGATAGAAGGACTTCCCGAAAACAAAATCCATATAATTATTGACCGCCATGAAGCTATCTCAAAAGCATGCCTTGAAGCATTATCAGGGGATATTATTTTAGTCGCTGGCAAGGGTCATGAGAATTATCAAGAAGTAAATGGAATAAAGAGCCATTTTGATGATATGGAAGAGTTACATAAATATTTAAAATAAAATATATGGAATATAAAAGTGAAAACAGAACATGTCAGAATTGTAAGAATAATTTTATTCTTGAACCAGAAGATTTTCTATTTTATGAGAAAATAAAAGTTCCTCCTCCAACCTTTTGCCCACATTGTCGTTTTGTTCGTCGTATGATATGGAGAAATGAAAGGTCTTTATATAAAAGAAAATGTGATATGTGTGATAAAAATATTATCTCAATGTACGATGATAAGGTTGTTTTTCCTGTATATTGTCCAGAATGTTACAAGAGTGATGACTGGGG
>JBBQGF010000030.1:0-3406 GCA_038322745.1 Minisyncoccia bacterium
AAAAACAGGTTTTGTGCCTGTTTTTTAATATATGTGCGCGATAGCAAAGCACTTTCGTGCTTTGCGTGAGGGACTTGAAAATCTTTTCCGTATGAGTGTAATCACGAATGGAAAAGGTGTACTGAACCTGTAAGGTTCAAGATTCCTCATATTTATATGTGATAGCGAAGCACTTTCGTGCTTTGCGTGAGGGACTTGAAAATCTTTTCCGTATGAGTGTAATCACTTTATTCAAACTACTACCTTTTCACTAAAAATAGACATATTTGTATTTTCTGGTAAAAAACCTATTATTTTGCTATACTGCCATCGTTAATAAAATATGCCCTCGTAGTTAAATGGATATAACTGCGGACTTCTAAGCCGTTATTCGAGGTTCGATTCCTCGCGAGGGCACAAATTTAAAAAACCAAATTACTATTGGTTTTTTAAATTTGTGCCCTCAAATAAGCAAACTTATTTGCTTGTGTCGAGGAATCGAAAACCTTGAACTTATCTTTTGATAATTAACATTTCAAAAGATGTGAAAGGTATACTGTTCTCGTAGAGAAAGATTTTTTTACTAGGGTATAATTAAAAACTTGGGTCACTATATAGGAAAGGTTTATTTTTTATTTCTTGTTCTATTTTGGCTTTTGCATCATATAAATCTGTAACCTTTTTTAATAAATCATCTTTAAGTAATGTTTGTTTTATTTGCTTATCTATCTTTATTTGAAATATTTGCTCATTTTTTATCTCATATAATAAATATAGGCTAAAAATTATTAAAATTATATTTAGTACAAAAAAAACATAAAGTAAAAATATCCAATGTCTATGTGGGTTTATTTTTAAAAAATCAGATATTAATTTTAATTTATTTTTTATTTTTAGTGAAAAATTATTCATAAATTATATACTCAAAACATCAAATGTCACACTTGCTTGCCAACTTGATTTATTTTCTGGGATTAATCCTTTAGTATTTTTTAACATATCTCCTGTTGGAGCATTTGGTAATAATTCTTGATTTAAATACACAGATTTAATATTTATATTATATGAAGAATTTTCAAGTAAAGCTATTACTTTTGCAATATCATTGAAACTTCCTTTCATGTTTGTTGATATTGATATTGTATTTTTTTCATTTTTTGGTACTTCAACACTTTTAACATTTAATTCTACTTTATTAATTAATCCAGTGTTTTCTAGATATTCTACAAATAAATCAATATTGGAAGGGTCTATTAGATAATCATTGATTCTTTTTTTAACATCACCTAATTCTAAAATCTTTTTTTCAAGATCATTTATATTTTCTTTTTCAGAAATTTTTTCTTCTAGTGTAGATAAAACAACAGATGTATGTAAGTTTTTGTTTTTAATAATACTTAGTAGATAAATAAAAGAACCTGTACACAATAATAATATTATTATGGAAATAATCAGTATTAAATTTGTATGATTTTTTTTCATTTTATTTCATTACAAGTGAGATAGTAAAATTAAGGTCTGTTTTTTCTAAAAAATCAGAAATAGGAAGGACACTTGAAGCAATTTTAGTATTATTATCAATATTTAATTTAAAGGCGCGTAAAGCTGCCCTATCTCTAGCTTTACCACTAACTTCAACTGTTAATCCTTTATCCTTTTTTTGATTTAAGAGTATTTGGGAAAAAGTCACTCCTTCTGGTCTATCAGATAAAATAGTTCCAAGAATATCATTGGAAACTGAGTATTTTGATTTTACAGATAGAAGTAATTTTAATTTAGAATTAATATCTGATATCGCTGTGTCTAAATCATTACTTGTTAAATCTATATTTTCATTATTAAAAACTTCAAGTTTATTTTCAGCTATAGATAACTTTGATGAAGAAAAGAAATATGAAGGTAATAATAAAAAACAAGCAATAGTAACCATCAATGAGCTTAAACCGAAAAATACAACAAAAAATCTTTTCCAATATTCATTAGCTATAATATTCTTCTTATAAAAAGGAAGTACATTTATAATCGGTTGAGATTCATAAGTAAAACCACCAAGTGCAAGACCTAAAACAGTTGCATAACTTAGAGATTCTTCAAAGGACATATCTGGAACAGATATAGACATATTTGATATATTTATCCAAGTATTTGCATGTTCAACTTTTATCATCATACTTGATTCTAAATACTCAGATAGTCCTATTAGATTTGCATCTCCCCCACATAATATAATACGGCTTATTTGTTCATGTTTTATTCCATAATTATCATGGTCTTTCCAATATATATATTGTTTATTTAATTCATCTCTTAATACTGAAATTCCATTTAATATAATTGGAAAAATATCCTCAATATTTGAAATTCCATCAAGTCCATATGACCTTTTCATTTCTTCTGCTTTTTCAGAAGATAAAGAAAAGTTTTTAGCAATCATATTTGTAAGATTAACTCCCCCCATATCTAATGTTGTAGTAAAAAATACTTTCCCATCATGAACAATAGAAACTCCGGTCCGGGTATCCCCAAAATCAACTATCATTACTGGATCAATATCTAGTGTTGATATAACAGCACGTGCTATAGCTTGCGCTTCAAGCTCAAAGGAAATAGGAGTGAGTCCAGCTTTTTCGAAAACAGAAAGATAACCCTCAAGTGTAGCTCCAGAAATTGCTGAAACTTCAACAAGAATATTTTTATCGGAACTAGATACAATTTCATAGTCAAAAATAGTATCTATAGCTTGTAAAGGAATATGTTCTTCCATTTGAAGTAAAATCATATTTCTTAAATCATTTTCATTTGTTTTTGGTAATGAAAGTGTAAACAAATACATTTGCTCTTCTGGAAGTGACACACGAATAAAAGAAAGATGTTCTTTATCTTTTATTTTTTTTAAAATGTTAATAAGCTTATCTTCTTGCTCTATTTTTCCTAAAACAACTATACCTGCTGGTATTTTTTCCTTACCAAATTTACCAAGTTGTAAACCAAACGGTGTTGCGAGTAGTTGTCCATATTTAATAGATTGATCAGAAATATCAATAGCAAAAGAATCCATAGCTAAATATGAAGGGGTTGGAAAATAACGATTATAAAGTTGCTTCATCGTAATATTATTATACATTAATATTAATTGATATAAAAGAGATTATTTAAATTTTTTAAGTTTATTTTTTATAATTTTTAAAATTATTGGAATAAAGGAAATAAAAATTATTAATAAAGCAATTGGAATTATATATTCATCTGGATTACTAATCATGCTACCCAAAAAATAACCAATTAAAGTAACACTAGTAATCCATAAAATACCTCCAAAGATATTATAAGTAATAAAAGTTGAATATTTCATTTTACCTATACCTGCAACTATTGGAGCAAATGTACGAATAATGGGAACAAATCGAGCAATTATTATTGTGTATTT
>JBBQGF010000031.1:0-3351 GCA_038322745.1 Minisyncoccia bacterium
TAAACAATGCTGTTCGTGGTGGAGTTGACAATCTACGTGGACTTAAAGAAAATGTTATTATCGGTGGACTTATTCCAGCTGGTACAGGTTTCGGGGTAGAGAAGATTCGTAAAATAAAAGAACCAGTAAACACAGAAGAGAGTTTATAAATAAAAAGCTTCACAAATTATATTATAAAAAAAGTCCTCGGGTCGCCTGTACTTATTATTAAGGGGGTACAGGCTCAACCAGACATTTTTTTATAAAATAGTTTGTTCCGCTTTAAAAATATATGTCATCATCTGTTGAGAAAATCAAAGAAAGGCTTTCTATTGTTGATGTTATTTCTTCGTACATGCAAGTAGATCAATCAGGAAAGAATTTTAAAGCGAAGTGTCCTTTTCATAATGAAAAGACACCGTCATTTTTCATATCCGCAGAGAGAGGAACATATTATTGTTTTGGTTGCGGAGAGAAAGGGGATATATTTTCTTTTGTTGAGAAATTTGAAGGGACTGATTTTATGGGCTCACTCAAATTGCTTGCAGAACGTGCTGGTGTAACATTGGAAGATAGAAATAGAAATGACCCAAATAAAGACAAAAAAGAAACATATTATGAAATTCTAGAAGAAGCTACAAAGTTCTTTGAATCAAATTTTGAAAAAGAACCAAAAGCCAGAGCTTATCTTATAGGTAGAGGACTTACAGATGCTACTATTAAATCATTTCGTATCGGATATGTAAAAGATGAGTGGCGTTCACTTTCTGATTATTTGATTAGTAAAGGATATAAAAAAGAAGATATAGAAATAGTTGGATTATTAAAAATTGGAGACAAGGGTTTCTATGATAGATTTCGCTCTAGAATTATTTTCCCACTTAGTGATTCAAGTGGTAGAATTATTGCTTTCTCCGGAAGAATATTTGGTAAAGATGAATCAACTGAAGCTAAGTATTTAAATAGTCCAGATACACCATTATTTTATAAATCAAATGTATTATTTGGAATAGATAAAGCAAAAGAGTCTATAAGGAGACGCGGTTATTCTATTATAGTAGAGGGACAAATGGATTTGATTATGTCTCATCAGGCTGGATTTACAAATACAGTTGCAGTATCAGGTACTGCTTTTACTGATAATATTTTAGATAACGAATCTAAAATAAATAATTTGGGATTAATAAGAAGACTTTCACCAAAAATTATTTTTGCTTATGATGGTGATGCTGCAGGTATTCGCGCAGTCAGTCGTTCTTCGATGATAGCACTATCTCTTGATATGCAGGTTAAAGTTGCCTCTCTAGAAGAAGGAAAAGACCCAGCAGATATAATATTAGAAAACCCTGATATATGGAAAGATATTATAAAAAATTCCTTTGATATTATTACTTTTCATATTGAAAGGATTTGCAATAATACAAGTGACATTAGATTAAGAGGTAAACAAATTAGAGATATTATTTTTCCATTTCTAGTTATGATTAAAAGTTCAATTGATAAATCTGCTTACATTTCTTTGATAAATAGTAAGACGGGGATACCATCACATGCTATTATAGAAGATTTTGAAATATATGAACGCAATCACCAAGTAAATAACGTAAATAGAATAGAACACAAAGTAGAAAATAATACAGAATCATTATCTCGTAGAGGGAATTTAGAAAAGAGATTATTCGGAATAATTTTTTGGTATAAAAAGGATAATTTAGATTTAGATATAGATAATATATTTAATAGTTTAGAAGAAAGAATTGGCAAAGTTGACCTTTTAAAAATACAGGAATTTCATGAGCCATTTGCTGATATTCTAGCAATGGAGGCTCAGATGTGGTATGGTGACAAAACTATAAACATAAAAAATGATATAGATGAGATGATACTGAATCTAGAAGAAGAGATTTTAAATGAAAGATTAATTTTATTAAAAGATTTAATAAATAGAGGGACTGACATAGAATCAAGTGTCGACCCAAATCAAATACTTGTAGATTATCAGAAAACAGTCGAACGTATCGCAAATATAAGAAGTTATAGGTCACAATAATTTTATGATAAAAAAAGTAAAAAAAGTTACAAAAAAAATAGTAAAAAAAGTAAAAAAACCAGTTAAAAAACAAATTAAAAAAGTTGTTAAAAAAACTGCATCAAAAAAAGTTGCAAAGAAAACAGTTAAAAAAATAGTAAAAAAAGCAAAAAAGATTGTTAAAAAACAAATTAAAAAAGTTGTTAAAAAAACTGCAAAGAAAAAAGTTATAAAATCTAAACCAAAAGCCCCAAAGAAACTTTCAGCTGCTAAACAAGAAACATTAGATAAGAAAACATTAGAACAAGAAAAGAAATGTCTAATAATGATAGAGAAAGGAAAGAAGAGAGGATTCGTGACTTACGATGAGATTATAAAAGAATTTCCAGATATAGAAACCGATATTCTTTTCCTTGATGATTTATATGAGAGACTAACTGTTTCTGGTATTGATATATTAGAAGGTGGAAATTTACTTGATACAAGTGGTGAAGCCGAAAAACTAGCTTTAAAATATAGTAAAGATGCTCAGACATATGATTCAATTCAGATGTATTTAAAAGAGATAGGTCAGTACCCACTTATCGCAGCTAGTGAAGAGAGAGAACTTGCTCGTCGTATTGAAAAAGGTGATATAGAAGCAAAAAATTTACTTGCTCGTGCAAACCTCCGTTTAGTTGTTTCTATTGCAAAGAAATATGTTGGTAGAAGTTCTGATCTTACACTCCTAGACCTTATCCAAGAGGGTAATTTGGGCTTATTTAAAGCCGTAGAGAAGTTTGATTGGACCAAAGGATACAAGTTCTCAACTTATGCTACATGGTGGATTAGACAGTCTATTACACGTGCTTTAGCTGACCAATCTCGTACTATTCGTATTCCAGTTCACATGGTAGAAACAATTTCTAAATATAAACAAGTTGTTCGAAGACTTTCACAGGATTTGGGACGTGAACCACTTGTAGAAGAAATAGCAACTGAGATGAATTTAGAAGTTGAAAAAATTCATATCATTGAACAGATAAATCAAGAGACAGTTTCACTTGAACAACCAATAGGAGATGATGATGAGAAATCAACTCGAGGTGAATTTATTCCTGATGATAAGATTCTTCGTCCCGACCAAGATGCTTCTCGTAGAATTCTTTCAGACCAAATAAAAGAAGTACTAGATACACTATCTCCAAAAGAGAGAAAGATTTTAGAGCTTCGTTATGGATTGAATGATGGAGTTCAACATACACTTGAGGAAGTAGGTCAAGAGTTTGGAGTTACTCGTGAACGTATTCGTCAGATTGAAGCAAAAGTTCATGAGAAGTTACGTAATAACGAAAAGATAGCAC
>JBBQGF010000032.1:0-3014 GCA_038322745.1 Minisyncoccia bacterium
GAGATGTAAATAGTTTAATTGCATCTTTCTTTGCTTTTGCATAATTATCTCCAAGCATCAAGCTTGGTAATAATGTATTCTCTAGTGCTGTGAATTCAGGAATTAAAGCGGCATCTTGGAAAACAAAACCAAAATTTTTTAGACGAAATTGTGTTGCTTCAGTTTCATCTAATTTAGAGATATTTTCACCATCAACGGCTATTGACCCACTTGTAGGTTTATCTAAAAGACTCATTTGATATAGTAAGGTGGACTTACCAGCCCCTGATGGACCCATAATAGAAAGGAATTGTCCTTGGGGAACTTCAAAACTTATTCCTTTAAGGACTTTTGTAATAATCTCACCATTTATAAAATTTTTTACTATTGAATTAACTTTAATCATAAATATAAATTATCTTCCTAAAATAGCATCAAGAGTATTTTGTCTAATAATAAACCACGATGGAATAAATGCTGAAATAATTGATGATATAAATAATACAATAACGCGTGTTGATACATATGATGGTGTTAGTAATAGGTGTCCATCAGCCATTGGTAAAGATAGGGGGTGTTTAGCAAAATACGGTTGTAAGAAAGCAAAGAGAATAATATAAATGAGAATAAAAATTATTTAATATATGATAATTTTTAACAATTAAACCCTTAATTTTTTACGTTTAAACTTATACAAAGGTAGTAAAGAATCAGTCTATATAATAATGTAAGCAATATGTATCTTTTAAATTATATTTAATGTATCATATTAAAAGAGGCCGATTATCTATTAATACTAATAATTAATATTCATTTATATGCTTACCACAATTGCAATCGTTTTGTTGGTTTTATGGCTAGTAGGTTTTCTAGGCTTCCACGTACTTGGCGGTTTTATACATATTCTACTTGTCATAGCTGTTATATTCTTTTTGATTCGTGTTATTAGAGGCGAAAATCCTTTAAAATAGATTTTCCTGTTCAAAAAAAACCCAGACTTTTGTCTAGGTTTTTTTAATTTTGCTCTTATATTGGAATGAAATGGAAACCTTTTTGCTAAATATTTTCTTTTTTATCCATTTTAGCAGCAGCTTCAGGAGTAGAAACAGTTTTACTCATAAGAAAAAACTTAATGATACCCATTGCTATAATCCAGTAAACTAAAATAGCTAGAATTGTACTCCATTCAATAGTGCTTCCAATAACTTGTGTTTTCTTAAATACAGCAAGAAATGGAGCAGCAAAAATATAAGAGACACTATAAATAAAATTTGAAAAACCAGCGCTTGGGCTTGCCCCTAATAATTTCAAAATAAATCTAAATGCAAGTAGTATTTCTATTATTCCTAAAATATACCAAACAATTTGTGTTCCACGATAAAGTGGTTTTGTGCTTGATGATGTATATGATGAATCCATAAATTTTGTTAATTCATAATTAAATCTGATAAATTCGATCCCATTCTATTGTACCTTATTTTAAAGAATCTAGCTTCGTGGGTAGGGGTATCTTTCTCTACGAGAACAGTAGACCTTTTCGTTTCGGTTAACACCGAAAAACGAAAAGCTTTTCGCTCCCTACACGTTTCGCAAGCAGTTGCGAAACTCCACGGAGCCTAAAAAATCAAAAGCCCTCAATGAAGAGGGCTAAGATTTTTACAGGCTCCCGTGGTTGGATGTATTTAGAACTCTTAATTGGACCAGTATTAAGAGCGAACTCCAGTTTAGTGGATTATTAAAACTTAATTATATATGAAAAATGAAAATGAAAAATTAGAAAATATTGCCTCAGGCATTATTTATAACAGTGATGTTGGCATCAGCAGGGATATTCGCTTCTACTATATCAGTAATAAATCCTTCGGATTTTGCTTTCTCTGCGGACAATATAGAACCTCCATCAATCATAAGTGCTTGAATTTTTTCAACAGGCAATCCAATATAAGAACTAATAGCTTTGGCAATGTCGTCCTTTAGTCGTTTTGAGCTATCATATATTTCTTTTAATTGTTGTTCCAAAAGAGAAGATTTTTCTAGATTCATACTAACGCCGTGGAACATAAAAGAAGCATTTTTATTACTAACTCGTTCTTTGCCAGAAGAAAATATAGCAGTAGCTACTGAATCAACTTGACCAACATTATGCATAGTTGTTTTCATAGGCAATGCTTTAATTAAAGATGCAATTGCTAAACCTTCAAAAACATTACCACCTTCCGAAGATATTAAGAAATATATTTCGTCATATTTATCATTTATAGCTTGAATTATAGCGTTTTTAAGCTGTCCACTTTGTGCTGGATATACACCAGCAGTAAATATAATGTATTTTGTTTTCATATCTTGTATTTTACTCAATTGTAAAGTAAAGTAAAGGATATGGCAAAACAAGATTCAAAATTTAAAGACCCATATAAAAATTCTCAGGGGCTTAAAAAACTCTGGAACTATTTTTTAGATTTATTAGATAAGGATAATTTTCAGTTAGATATTAAAAAAATACGTCAAAAATATAAAATAGATATAAAAAGTAGTAAACAATCTATTGATTCAAATCACAAACCATTTAGTGATGATATGACTAAGATAGCTTCTAAGTATGGGCTTGATGTAAGCACTTGGTGGACTTCTTTAGAACCCTATATACTGAATAATAAAATAATAGAACCAATGGACACAGATTTGTGCATTATTTCAGATAATATAAATGACCCAGACCTTAGTGTTGAAAGTATTGAATGTTACCCAATATCTATTCGTATTAGTCCGTATGCAAGTAAAAGGGATATTTTAGATTATGTAAGTAGATTTTTTCCTTTTATATTACACTCCCAACAAGATTATAAGGATGAAAAATTTAAAATTGGCAAATTTAAAAGTAAGAAAGAATCAATACAAAAAAGGAACAATTTCATTTATGAAAACAGACATTTACCAATGAAAGAAATAATGAAACTACTAGGAAGTAAATTTGGAAGCGAAATGATTATAGATTGTGGTTATATAGGTAAAATAATTTCATTAGAAAAAAAGAG
>JBBQGF010000033.1:0-2598 GCA_038322745.1 Minisyncoccia bacterium
ATTGCTCTGATTAAAATTTTCAATCATGAAAAATCGCAATCTTAATCGTAATTTAGTTGCTATTAAAGTTAATTCTTTTACAAAAATGACTTATATCAGTAAAAAAGATATTTGTCAAAATTGCCGAGAAGGTAATTGTTGTAGAAAATGCCCGTGTTGTGAAGGTATGTATTAGTAGCGCCTGCGTGTAGTATTTTAGAAGGGGTCTATTTGACCTCTTCTTTTTTTGTTTAAATTTTATATAAAATTCAAGATTTTTGATCATATATTGTATATTTTTCTCATTTATGATACTATATCAATACAAATTGATATATGAACAAAGAACTAAACATAAAATTGTATATAAAAGCAATATCTGAACCAAATAGACTAAAGATATTAGAGTTTTTAAAAGATGATGAAAAGTGTGCATGTGAAATACATCCTAAATTAAGACTACCTCAAAATCTAAGCTCTCATCATTTGAAAGTTTTAAAAGATCTCAAATTATTAAAAAGTCGGAGAAATGGTAATAAAATAATATATTCTAGAAATGAAGATATTATTAAAAAATACCAATTAGAATTAACAAAAATGATATTAAAATAATATGAAAATAGAAGTAATTGGATCAGGATGTAGAAAGTGTAAAACGCTTTTTGAGTTAACAGAAGAAGTGATAAAAGAACTTGGTTTAAATGATACTGTTTTGTATAGTACCGATGTCAATAAAATTGTTAAATTAGGATTAATGAGTAGTTCTGTGATTACTATAGACGATAAACCTATTCTTGTAGGTCAACTTCCAGACAAAGAAAGGTTAAAGGAAATAATATCTAAGAATATATAATGAATATTTTCTACCCAGTTCAATTATTAGCCGATTGGCTAACATATAATATCTTTAATATCACACCAAAGACACTACTAGCAAGTGTTATTGATTTCTTCATCTATGACACAATAAAAATTCTAATTTTACTCTCGGTTATTATTTTTGTGGTTTCTATTATTCGTTCATTCTTACCACCAGAGAGAATACGGGCTATTCTCTCAAGAAAGAATAAATATGTAGGAAATATTCTTGCTTCACTTCTTGGAATTATTACACCATTCTGCTCTTGCTCAGCAGTTCCATTATTTTTAGGATTTGTTCAGGCTGGTGTTCCTCTTGGTACGACATTTTCTTTTCTCATTGCTTCACCAATGATTAATGAAGTTGCACTTGTGTTACTTCTTGGATTATTTGGCTGGAAAATTGCACTTATCTATATAGTTAGTGGACTTGTTATATCTATCTTATCTGGGATACTAATTGGTAAAATGAAAGTTGAAAATTTAGTAGAATCTTTTGTTTATGAAAATTCAATATCAGCTGGTACAATATTCCCCGGGATGAAATGGTCTGAAAGATTCTCCTATGCCAAGGATTATGTAAAAGAAATAGTTGGGAAAGTCTGGTTATATATTATCATTGGTGTTGGAATAGGCGCAATTATTCATGGCTATGTACCATCTGATTTTCTTGCTCAGTATGCAGGAGATGACAAATGGTATGCTGTACCACTGGCTGTTATTATGGGTATTCCTCTTTATTCAAACGCTGCTGGAGTTATACCTCTAGTTAGTGCTTTAACTGAGAAGGGTGTTGCTATGGGGACTACACTTTCCTTTATGATGGCAGTCACAGCTCTCTCATTTCCCGAATTTATGATTTTAAAGAAAGTTATGAAAATTAAACTTATCGTAATCTTTGCGAGTGTTGTTGGAGTTGGAATTATCTTTACTGGATATCTATTTAATTGGATTTTATAAATTTACTTTTTAAAAAATATTCCTTTATTTGTTGAGAAATTAAGGGATATTTTTCATATATTGTATGTGATATAATATATGTATATATGTCACTAGATTTTATAAAAAAAATCATAAGTTCAATTCAAAGTTATAAAGATAGTGTAAATGATTTTGATTTGAACCAAAAAAAAATTCTTCAGGAATATAAAAATACAAGACATAAATATGAGGAGTTTTGTTATATAGTTCATAAAATTATTGAATCATTTCTTGATGAGGGTGGATATAAATATCACATTGTGTCTCGAACAAAAACATTTGAAAGTTTACAAGAAAAAATAATTAGAAAAAAAACTCAGGGCAAAATATATAATTATTTAGATGAAATCGAAGATTTAGCAGGGAACAGAATAATTTTTTATTCTGAAGGTGATAAGGAAAAATTTTTAAGAGAAATTAATGGAGAACTAAGTGGAATAATAAATATCGAAAATAGGAAGAAACATAGTGGATATGAAGCAGTACATTTAATTATGACTTTTGGTTCTAAACGTTTAAAATTAAGCGAGTATAAAAAATTTAAAGGTTTAAAAAGTGAGTTACAAGTCACTTCTATTTTTTATCATGCTTGGTCTGAAATTGAGCACGATTTTATTTATAAAGATATATATGATTTGAAAAAAAATAATCCAGAAAAATTTGAAAAAATTAAAGAAAAACTAGCAGAAATTCTTGAAAAATATATTAAAAAAGCATCTATTGATTTTGAAAAAATAATGAATGATATTTATTAAATATTTGATATAATTATAATATGGA